>JAVHRG010000178.1:0-2959 GCA_036171535.1 Sulfurospirillum sp.
CTAGCGCGTGCTAAAGGGATTGTTGATGATTGGTTGATGATAGATACTGACTATAAACTCAACCTTGCACGAAAGCGACTTTTTTATGGGACTCAAGAATTTGATCTAAATCTTAAAGATTTTGAGCTGCTTTATTTATTGGTAAAAGAACGGGGTAAGGTCGTTACGAAAGAGATGATTCATGAGCGTCTTTGGAGCAGCAGTGAGGAGATTAATGAAGGGTCAATTCGGGTATATATTAATAACCTTAAAAAGATTTTTGGTAAAGAGAGCATCCTAAATATACGAGGAATTGGGTATCGCTTTGAGAAGTAGTGATAAACTTTTTTTTATTCGTTCTATCATCGCATTTAGTGTTGCTACTTGTTTTTTTGTATTTATTGGAATCCTATTATGGGAATGGACAGATTTAGAGAAAAGCTGGATTATTCTTATGTTGCTAGTGACATCCTTGCTGATTGGTTACTTAATCGTCTCTTATACTTTGTCATCGTTGTTTAAAACGAATCGCTTTCTTGATATTTTGCTCAAAGATACCTTGCATGAGCTCAATATTCCTCTTTCTGTCATTAATGCCAATCTGCAGATGCTTCAAGCGGATGAACAAGATGTTAAAAAATTAAAACGGTTAGAACGCATTGAATTGGCAAGCAAAGATTTGTATGCACTGTATAAAGAGGTAGATTATTACATCAAAAAAGAGATTCAAGAAGATGTTCGTGAAAAATTTTATTTGGATGAATTAGTTAAGACGGTAGTTCAAAAACAAAAAGAGATGGCTAATGGAGTAGATATTTTTTATAATGTTTTACATGTAGAACTCTTTGCTGATAAACATGGCTTAGCGAAAGTCATTTCTAATTTGGTTCATAATGCTTTGAAATATAACCAAAATCATAACCCCCTCCATATTTTTCAAGAAGAAGATACGCTTATCATTAAAGACCAAGGTATTGGTATGAGTGAGGCAGAGCTCTTTTTAGCATTTAATCGTTATTATCAGGTGGATACGACAAAAGAAGGATATGGCATAGGTTTAAGTCTTGTTAAGGCCTACTGTGATGAGTTTAAAATAGCAATGCGTATTAATTCTCAAAAAAATGTGGGGACCGAGGTAATATTGGATATAGCGTATCTCTTGAATAAAAAATGATATAATCAATAAAAATCATCATGGACATTACAATGGAAAATGAAGTCATTTCTCAAAGTGACAAAGAGAAGTTTTTAGCCACAGCCGAACTTTTTGTAAAAGAGTTTGAAGAGAAGTTTATAGACTATTTTACGTGTTTGTGTGTTAGCTATGATAAGATAATTACGAAGGAAGAGGCAAAAGAGATTGCCGCAGTAATTTATCATGGGCTCTTCAAGTGTGATTATGATATTAGTGAGCTTAGAGAAGATGTTTTTGTCCGTATGCGTCAAGATGGGGTGATGATAGGTTTTCTTATTAATCGAAGCATGTTTTATTTGATTGAACATTATAGTGTATTTACAAAAGCACACGATATTACTCCCCAAATTGAGCTTTTGATTGGATGTGTGAGCAGGTTTATTAATCTATTGGAAAATGAAGTAACGCCTAAAGTATGTAATTTTACTGGAGCCTTTGATATGAGCTTTAGTAATGATGTTATGTTCTCTCCAACTAACAATATTATTGAAACATTTAATCAAATAAAAAAAGAAAATCAAAGTGTTGTTTTCCTCAACCTTTATAAAGGTGTTCCTATTAGTTCAGAAGCAATGGTTATTGATATTGAAGGTGAAAATGTCACTTTTAAAATTGATCAGTTGCAAGAGATTGCAATGAAACTTGATGGTCAAGCCTTTATCGTTAAAAATAACTATTTTAATAAGCATCTAAAAGCAGATATTGTTTATAGTAATTTTCAGGCGAATACCGTGGTCTTAACCAACTTTATTTATTTGCTCAATATGCCTGCCTTACAAAGAGAGTTTATCAGGGTGCATCCCGATATCATTGCTAAAGTTTTTCTACACCAATTTGGTAACCTTCAAACCAGTGGAAGGTTATATGATCTTTCTATGAATGGTTTAGGTGTTGTAAGTAGCGAAAATAATGGTATGTTTATTGGTGCAAAAGTTTTAATAGCATTTGAATTAAATAGCACTTCTGTTTCCACAAATGGTAATAAAAAAATAGAGGTACAAGGAGAAGTCATCAATATCATTGAATATCAAGATTCTTATAGATATTGTATGCGCATTTTTCCTGATCGCATTATGAGTGAAAAGATTTTACGTTACATCACATTGCGCGAGCGTGAGATTCTTGAAGATCTTAACAACGAGTTAAAAGATTATAGTGTGTAATAAGGGTGATGGTATATAAGCGTAAAGCTTACATACCACCTTGTTTCTTCATTTTCATTTCGATTTTATGTCCTAATACTGAGAGTAAAAATGTAATCGAAAAATAGACTGCGGCAATAATCAGCCATGTTTCAAAAGGTGAAAAAGTATTAGCTACGATCTCTCGACCTACTTTTGTAAGATCGGTAATTGAAATAACAGAGACCAAAGAAGAGTCTTTTATAAGTGCGATCATCTCTCCTACAAGAGTAGGAAGCGCACGTTTGAGTGCTTGAGGCATAATGATATAAATCATAGTTTGTGCATAATTCATACCCAATGATTTAGCAGCTTCATATTGACCTTTGTCAATGGATTGAATAGCTCCACGCAATACTTCTGCAATATAAGCTCCAAAGAAAAGTCCCAATGAAATAGCACCAGCCAAAAAGCGTTCAAGTTCAAATATCGTGGCGATAATAAAATAGAAGATAAAGATTTGAACAAGAAGCGGAGTTCCTCGGATAATAGCAATGTACACCGTTGCAATATCTTTGAAAAACTGATAATTTGAAATGCGCATAAAGGCAAGTAGTGAACCTATAGAAAAGGCTAAAATCGCAGCAAGTCCTGAGACTTCAAG
>JAVHRG010000179.1:0-2953 GCA_036171535.1 Sulfurospirillum sp.
GATGTCACCACGGTAACTTGGAAGTTTAAGACCATCCATCTCTTCATAATCAGATGAGCGAGGTTTGGCAAATTGACCCGCTAGTCGCCCTACTTTAACGATGGGACAGCCACCTGCAAAGGTTAAAACAACCGCCATTTGAAGCATGACTTTAAACATATCACGGATATTGACGGCGTTAAATTCGCTAAAACTCTCCGCACAATCTCCACCTTGAAGTAAAAAAGCTTTTCCTGCAACCACATCGGCTAACGAGGCTTTGAGTTGTCTGACTTCTCCTGCAAAAACAAGGGGAGGATATTTGCTCAGTTCTTGCTCAATAGTTTTCAACAACTCTTGGTTGGTATAGGTTGGTTGTTGCTTAATTGGTTTTTCTCTCCATGATGCGCGCGTCCAAGAACTCATAAACGACCCTTAATTGAATTTTTATTTATTATAATAAGATTGGCTTTAAAGAGAATTGAATGGTTAAGATAACGCATATAATTCAATAGAGTTATATGCTCATTCTCTATAAATATATATGCAAAAATAAAATATTTGTCCAAAGAATGAAGATTCTACACACTGTGACATATTGATTAATAAATAGGCAGTTTTTTCGCCAAAAAATAAAATTTAGTGTTAGAATTCTTGCATCAACTTTGAAAGGAAGATAATGATGTTACGATCTAAACTCGCTAAAATCTCTTTAGCAACAATTACTGTGTTGGGCTTTGGCGCAACAACACTCAGTGCGGATACTCTCGGCGAAGTACAAAAACAAGGTTTTGTTAAGTGTGGTGTTGATGGTGGATTACCAGGCTTTTCTGAAGTAGGAAGCGATGGTATCTATAAAGGTATTGATGTTGACGTTTGTCGTGCTGTTGCAGCTGCCATTTTTGGTGATGCTAAAAAAGTTAAATACATTGCTCTTAATGCTAAAGAGCGTTTAACGGCACTTCAATCGGGCGAGGTTGATATGCTTTCACGTAACACAACTTGGACAGAAACGAGAGATACCTCTTTGGGCTTAAACTTTGCCGGTGTTAACTATTATGATGGTCAAGGTTTTATGGTCACTAAAAAATTAGGTGTTAAAAGTGCAAAAGAACTTGATGGCGCTTCTATTTGTCTTCAAACAGGAACGACAACTGAGTTAAACGTTGCGGATTATTTTAGAACGAACAAAATGAAATACAAACTTGTTTCTTACGATACAAACGATCAAGTTTTAAAAGGTTATGAAAGTGGTAGATGTGACGTTTTAACCTCTGACCAATCACAACTTTACGGTTTGAGAATCAAACTTTTAAAACCTGAAGATTCTATTGTTCTTCCAGAAGTTATTTCTAAAGAGCCTTTAGGACCTGTGGTTCGTAAAGGTGATGGTAAATGGTTTGATATCGTCAGATGGTCATTCTATGCAATGCTAACAGCTGAAGAATCTGGTGTAACGAGTAAAAATGTTGATGCGATGCTTAAATCTGATAACCCAGACATCAAACGCCTTTTAGGTGTTGAAGGTCAAATGGGTGAGAACTTGGGTCTTAAAAAAGATTTTGCGTATAATATCGTTAAACAAGTCGGTAACTACGGTGAATCATTTGAAAGTACTGTAGGTGAAGGTTCCCCTCTTAAAATTAAAAGAGGTTATAATGCTCTTTGGAACCAAGGTGGCTTACAATACGCTCCTCCTTTTAGATAGTAGATTAAAAAAACAGTAGAACACTGAGGGCAGAATGATCTGCCCTTAATCTTAACGCATAAAGGACACGTATGTTAGCACTTTTGAGAAATCAAAAGATTCGAGGAATTCTTTTCCAATTATTAACCGTTATTGGCTTGGTTGCTTTTTTGTGGTATATTGGCACCAATACTGTCGCGAATATAGAACAAAGAGGCATTCAAACAGGCTTTGGCTTTTTGAATGGCACAGCTGGATTTGGTATCGATCAATCTCCTATTGCGTACTCGGAAGAGAGTACACATGGACGCGTTTTTATTGTTGGGCTTCTGAATACACTGATCATTGCTTTTGTAGGTATCCTTTGTGCCACAATCGTTGGATTAATTATTGGTATCTTAAGGCTATCACGTAACTGGTTAATTGCAAAACTTGCAAAATCGTATGTTGATTTCTTTCGAAATATACCGCTTCTGCTTCAAATACTCTTTTGGTATAACGTAGTACTACGTGCTATGCCCAATCCTAAACAGAGTTACAACTTTTTTGATATAATTTTTATTAATAATAGAGGTCTTTATTTCCCTCAACCTGAGTACAATACTACGTTTTTTGTGATGCTTGCAAGCCTTTTCTTCGCACTGTGTGCCTCTATTGCACTTAATATATGGGCAAACAAACGTAAAGTTATAACAGGGCAAGATTTTTTGGTCTATCCCTTTGCTATAGGCATGTTTATTATTTTCCCTATACTTGCATATTTTATGGGTGGAGCTCACCTTAATTTTAGTTTCCCAGAACTTATGGGCTTTAACTTTAAAGGGGGAAAAACACTCTCACCTGAGTTTTTAGCGCTCACCTTTGCGTTAACGATCTATACGGCTACATTTATTGCCGAAGCAGTTCGCTCAGGTATTGAAGCCGTCAGTCATGGTCAAAAAGAAGCTGCCGCTTCCATGGGTTTTAGCCCCTATCAATCTTTAAAATTGGTTATTTTACCCCAAGCAATTCGCATTGCTATCCCTCCGATCATTAACCAATATCTTAATCTTATTAAAAACTCCTCACTTGCCACAGCCGTTGGCTATCCTGAGATTGTGACTGTTTTTGCAGGGACTTCCCTTAATCAAGTAGGTCAAGCGATTGAGATTATTTCAATGACAATGCTCGTCTATTTAGTTATCAGTTTGATTGTATCTGCTTTGCTCAACTGGTTTAATCATAAAATGAAGATACAGGAGCGTTAATATGGCAATTTATAACAAAATTAATGAACGAAAAGCTCCT
>JAVHRG010000180.1:0-2927 GCA_036171535.1 Sulfurospirillum sp.
AGAAAAGAACAGATCGAAGCCGCTGGGGGTCCGCTGGAAATCGCTCGAAAGAAACTCGCGGAACTGGAAGCGCTTCAAGAAAGGATGAAATTGATCAATTCGGCTCACAAAGCTTTTTTGAAAAAACCCGAAAGCTTGGAAAACTCGGGCTTGTCGGAAAGCGACAAAAACATCGTTCGAAATTACGTTCCCGAATATTCTTGGATAAAACATCCGATTGCGCCTTACCAGTTAACCAACAACAACGCGAAAATAAACGCTACTAAAGAGAGTAACTCAGGATGCACCAACGGTTCACCACCACTGATGATAAAAAGCCGACAGCCCAGTGCGTACGCCTCTTTTACATGTAAAGCAATGGTCTCAAAATTCAGCGTATCTTTTTCTGTAGGCGAAGAGCTAAAAAGGCAATGCGTACAGGAGAGATTGCAACGATTGGTCAGATGGATCCAAAACTCTTGCAGCGCTGTTTGAGAAGTTGGGTTTGGTATATAAACCAAAGGGTTTGGCTCAGAAATACGACGTTTTAACGCCTCATGCGCAAGACTTTTTGCTTCACTTTGCAACAAAGCATCCGCACTTGCATTGGGTACAAACCAATCTGCACTGTAACGATGCACATAAAGGGGTCTCTCTTCAAAAACAATGCGTTGCCAATTACTTTTCATACGTTTCCAACCTTTTTTTTACACGTTGTTTTAACACCATCGAAACGACCACAAGCACAACCAATAAGCTCACTGAGATGTAAAACTCTCTGCTTCCAAAACTCAGCGATTGCGCGCCGATGTTCGCATACACCAGTACACCTGGCATCATACCCAAAAGCGTTGCAAAGAAAAAATCACGGTAGCGAATCGTTGAAAATCCAGCGCTGTAACTGATGATGTTAAACGGCACAAGCGGGACTAAACGAAGCAGTAAAATCATCACAAAACCATGCTTTTGAACGCTTTTTTGAAAGTTGATGAGTTTTTCATGCGCCAATTTTTCACGCATTTTATTGCCGTAAAGCCGTGCGAGGTAAAACGACAACGTACCGCCGCACAGTGCTCCCACGATGATATAAACGCTCCCCCACGTAAAGCCAAAAATAAGCCCACCCGCAAGAGCCAAAATACCATCAGGGAAGAAGATAAGGGGTGCGAGCGTGAAAAGAATTATGAAGATAAGCGGTGCATAGATGCCAAAGCCAAGCACAAACGTTTTGATCGATTCGACTTGCGAAAAAGAGAGCACGCCCGTTTTATAAAAGATAAACATTAAGATGCCAAAGGCTAAAAACAAAATCACCTTTTTGATGCATTATCCTTTAAAGCACTGATCATTTGGCGTGATGTAAAACGGTTGTACCATTTTTTCAACACTCCTTGCTCTTTTTGCTTCATCTCAAATGTTGGGTTAAAGATGAGATCGAGGAGGTGCACACCGTTTTTGCCCCCTTTATTCATCGATTCTGCGCAACTTTGGCAGTAACTGACGATGCTCTCGCACTCCGTTTGATGGGCACGCGTACGCATTTGCTCATGCGCTAAAGCAGAATTGGTGAGTTCTAACATTCCTCCACTTCCGCAACAAAGCGTCTGCTCACGGTTTTGTTTAAACTCTTCATACGGCAGACCAATCTGCGCTAAAAGGGTACGAACATCGTGATGAATCTCTTTTTCATAGCGTGTCGGGCAGGGGTCATGCAGTGCCATTTTAGATGCATTGTGATGACGTCCTTTTGCCGCTTCGGGAAGTCCAATTTGCGCTAGAAGTGAATAAAGTGAGACGATTTTGATGTGTGGTGCATACGTTTTGAGGCTCATAAAACAGTTTTCACATGCCGTCACAACGGTCGTTGCACCCATTTTTTTAAGATCACGCTCAAGCTGTGAGTGGTACGTTTGAAATTGCACCATATCGCCCATAACACGTGTCGGTGTGCCACAGCACTGTTGAATGATACCAATGCCTGAACACCTAGATTGCAAATAATTAAAAACAGTATGAACCAAGCTCGGAGAGTACGAACTCAGCGCACATCCAGGCATAAATGCCATGTGGGTGTACTCTCCTGTTGTAAACTTTTTTGTAGTAGAAAAAAGTTTTGAAAAACTACTTTTTTGATGGAAGATCACCCCACCGTATCCATACTTTTTCAACACTTTTTTATCTCTAGCATAGTTCTTTTTAGACGCGGTAAAAATCGCACCAAAGTCGATGTCACGTGGACACATATGCACGCATAAACCACAATTTGTACATGAAAATGCCATCTGTGAATTTGGAATCTCCGTGGTAAATTTTGTGAGCAATTTTTTGGGTGAGATGGTGAAGCTGTACAACATCGGGCAACCCTTCATACAACTTCGACAGTCTACGCACTCGCTCTCGTAGGTTTTTATTTTACTTTCCACGATACACTCGCTTAATCAGATAAATCAAAATTGAGAGGGAGAATAAAATCAAAAGTCCATACACAATCGTTTGAGTCCCGCCTGTGAGCATCTCTCCCGCATACGAGTACACAAGCGTTGCAGGCAGTTGCCCCACACCTGTGGCGATCAAAAAAGAGCGAAGACTCATTGACGTCAGTCCTGCAGCGTAACTCACCACATCAAAGGAGATAAAAGGTAAAAGGCGTGCTATCAAAATAGCATAGGTGCCATGCTTCTCAAAAAAAGCATCGACACTCTCTAACGCCATCTTACTGGTCAGTTTTTCAACCACTTCACGCCCTAAAAATTTGGCGATGTAAAAGCACAAAAGTGCACCCACCATGGCACTCACCCATGAAAGTACCGCTCCGTACACCCAACCAAACAGCGCCGCATTTGCAAATGTAATAAGAAATGCGGGCAAAGGAGCAACAACAGCTTGGAAAACCATCAGGGCAAAGGAGATCAGAGGCGCTAAGATGCCAAAGGAGAGAATGTACGCTT
>JAVHRG010000181.1:0-14395 GCA_036171535.1 Sulfurospirillum sp.
AGGCAAGCTACATTCAGCCTGATGCGATTACGATGGCTTTTTTAAAAGAGAGAGTGACACGGGCGTATGAAATTTACCATACCGATGCGGATTTTCACTTTGCTGATGAAGTGAGCTTTGATGTCAGTGAACTCAAGCCACAACTCGCAGCGCCTTCAAGTGTGGATAACGTCTATGATGTGAGTCAGCTTATCGGTCGTCACATCGACCAAGCGTATTTGGGCTCGTGTACGGGTGGACGAGCGGATGACATCGGGATTGCGGCGCATATTCTTCAAGGTAAAAAAGTGGCACCGCGTACACGTTTTGTCATCGTTCCTGCCTCCAAAGGCGTTTTACTTGAAGCGATGGAAAAAGGGTATGTGAAAACATTGATTGAAGCGGGAGCGACCTTTGTCACACCTGGGTGTGCAGCATGTTTGGGAACGCATGAGGGGATGATAGCCTCAGGTGAGACCTGCATCACAACCACGAATCGGAATTTTCCCGGACGCATGGGCGATACGAAAGCGGAGATCTTTCTAGGTTCACCCGCAGCCGTTGCTGCAGCGGCTTTGATGGGCGAAATCGTCGATCCTACTCTTTACATGTAAAGGATAAAAGATGCAAAAATTACTGAGTGGCAATGCCTTTGTATTTGGAAAAAATGTTGATACGGATCAGATTTATCCGGGGCGTTTCGTGGAGTTTACCGATGTGGAAGATGTCGCTAAATACGCGATGTTTGGGGCTGACCCTGATTTTACAAAGAAGATCAAAAAAGGTGATTTTATCATTGCAGGAACAAATTTTGGCTGTGGCAGTAGTCGTGAACATGCCGCCATTACCCTTAAAGCGGTGGGTGTGGGTGCGATCATCGCAGAGTCCTTTGCCCGTATCTTTTATCGCAATGCGATCAATCTCGGTGTTCCTCTTCTGATTTGCCCTAATATCCCAAAACTCATTCAAATGAATGATACTTTGAGGATTGATCTACAAAGTGGCACGATTAGCTCTGAAAAAGGTCTGATCGCAACCGCAGAACCTCTATCTGAATACGTGTTATATATTTTAGAAAGTGGTGGTATAAAACCACTGATAAAACAACAATTAGAAGCCGAAAAAAACGCTTAGAATGGGGGAGTAGAGCTCTCTACTCCCTTTACATGTAAAGATTCCTACCTCCCTAATTATTTTGGCTTTTAATGCTTTAAGTTCTTCCGTTATACAATAAAACAGAAGTGAATTAAAAGGAGTCAAGTGATGCTAAGATATGTAATGACATGTTTAATTGTTTTATGCTTCCTTGGCGGATGCGGAGGCAAAGACGAGAACGATAATAATCAAGTAATCGGCGAAAATAGCGTTGAAAAAATCTATCAAGACGCAATCAAAGAAGATATTTTAAAAAATACCAAAGAGCCAAAAGCCTATCATGCACTTTCATGGAAACTGTTGAAAAGCAGTGAGTTGGTGACAAAGCGTCTTGGCAAAAGAGCTGTTTTTATTGACCACGCGTATAAAGAGAAAAATATTTATGGCGGTGAGATTAAACGCGATAATATCTATTTTATAGGTGATTCTAAACCGAGCCTCATTATTGATTTTGATATGAAAAAAGTTTTTGAAGAGTTTCTCTTTAGTCAAAGTATGCGCGATATTTTCTCCCAAACGATTTGGAATTTTGAAATCCTGCAAGCGCAGTACCCAAAACGCTTCAGTGATCCTGTTGCTAGAGAGAGTATCAACGATTTTATCTATTCCATTCGACATTACAGCAAAGCCGATCAAGAATCACTCATTCAATCCATTACCAATGCCAATAACCCAATGTTTATTGCTAAGAATATGGCCATTTTTTTAACAATGCGATCGTTTCCAGAGCTGATGGAAGAATTACTGTTCGATGATATAACTTATAAAGGAAAATACAAATAAGGAGCTATTATGAAAAAATTTTTACAACTTTTATCTTTTTTAGCGCTTTTATCACCATTTTCATATGCGGATGATCTAATGAATGGATTGAATGCATACGAGAAGAGTGACTATGGCAGTGCTGCTACATTTTTTCAAAGTTCTTGCGAAGCAGATAATGCTGAAGCATGCTATAACCTTGCCAATATGTACGATGCAGGGCTTGGAGTTTATAAGGATGATTCAAAAGCCGTTTCACTTTTTACAAAGTCATGCAATGGTGGTTTTTCAGATGGTTGTTACAATCTTGGCATCATGTATGACACAGGTGAAGGTGTTGCCAAAGATGCCGTAAAAGCATTTACACTTTTTTATAAATCGTGTGAAAGTGGTCATGTCAGAGGATGTTACAGCGTTGCGCTGATGTACTACAAAGGACAAGGTGTGCAAAAAGATTACAGCAAAGCTCTTCCGCTGTTTCAAAAAACATGTGATGAAGGGTACGATAAGAGCTGTTATAATTTGGGTGTCATGTACCGTAATGGTGAAGGAGTAACTCAAAATTTAGAAAAAGCACTGGAACTTTACAAAAGCGCATGTGAACAAAATCTTTCAATTGCGTGCGACAAATATGGGAAACTTAGAAACGAGATGCAGTAAAAGCTAAGGAATGGCAGAGAAAAAGGGATGGCTCAAAGTAATTTATAAAAAAATACAAAAGACCATAAATACGAACTTTCGCAACTCTGTCATTTTTTCAAAAACTGCATTTTTTGTTCATTTTGTGGACAATTTTTTAGATTAATTTTTACTACATTAAAAATATAAGTATATCTTAGCCTTTCATTATATTTGTAAGCTTGAAGCCTATAGGAATGGTTATATCGATAGGCTCACGTGTTTGCGGAAAGGTGTGCATTGCTTGTTGAATCATCTCCAAACTGTGTTCATCAAGAAGTTTTTGCCCAGAAGATTTTTGAATGTGCAAATTTTCTATCCCGTTCTTTGTCCAGCGAAAACCAATAATTACTTCTCCTTCTATTCCCATACGCTGTGCCCTCTTAGGATAGCTTTTCACACGTAAAATAGCTTGCATAATAGCTTCGGTAATGGACATTTTTGCCTCATTCCTTTCGTTTACATGTAAAGATTCTTCGCTTGGTATTGAGCTTGGTGAAAGTGGCGTTAGAGCTTGAGCTATGAGCGGTGCTTCCACGGTTAAATTTTGTAAAGACTTTTCTTCCTTTTTGGGTTTATTGTCAGGTTTTTTAGCGGCAGTAGGTTTTTGAACAAAAGGTTTTGGTATCTCCTTTGTGGCTAGTGGACTTGGTGGTTTAGTTGAAACTTCAACACTAAACATTTCAAGATTCAGTGCAATAGGCGTTTGATCCAAAATAGGTTTAGTAGAAGGTATCATAGAGACGTAAATCAAAGCACCTATAAAGCTTACATGTAAAAATAAAGCGATGCCAAATGAGCGCCAAAAATACATCTTAGTCTTTACGAACGAGGATGTCAATATTAGATCGATGTTGGCTTTTGAGCAGATCAACAATAGCAATAAACATCCCAAAATTACTTTGCTTATCAGCTCTAAGGATCATATTATCCTCTAGGCTGAGTGTTGAGAGTTTGTGCGTCAAATCCTCTAATAATATTGGTTCGCTTTCAAATAATAGGGTATTGTCTGGTTGAATGATAATCTCATGAGAAGAGCGTGAAAGCATTTTCTCTGATTGTGAAGCTTGAGGAAGATCAATGTGCATCTTTTTTGGTTGGATAAATGTTGAAATGGTTAGTACAATCGTTAGTAAAACCAACATAATGTCAATAAAGGGGATGATATTCATCCCCTCAGGCCGTTTAAGCCGCATGAGACGTTTTCCATTTTGCACTCAAGACGTCGCATTGGCGTAAGCAAGCGCTGTAAGCCATGAGTGTTGGAATGGCCACAACCAAACCAAGCGCAGTTGCTTTTAGTGCAAGCGACAAACCTATAAGAATAGCATTGTTCTCGATGTTCCCCGCTGCTCCCATATCGTAAAAAGTGATCATAATGCCAAGCACAGTGCCTAATAATCCAATATAAGGTGCATTAGAGCTAATGATAGAGAGTAGAGTCAAATTTTTGGTCAGATCGGTTTCTAATGTCTCAAACGCTTCATAGCCATTTAGATCAATTTTACGGTAATAAAAATAGCGCTCTAAACTATAGGTCAAGGCAAGGAGACTCATAAGCCCTAAGATGCCAAAGATGGCAAAATCGACCATTGATTTGAGTACTTCCATGCCTAGTTCCAACCTCGTGTGTATTCCCTTGCACAATCAAGACAGATTGTTTTGCCCTCCTCTAGGCGCATTTTATGTTCAGGGGCACTTTCACCACATTTTTCACAGACAACAGACGTAAAAATTCGCGCTTGTTCTGGAAGCTCAAATGAAGGCTCTTTGAGGTCAAAAAGCTCTTCGAGTGGTGCACTTAAAATGTGGTCTTGAAGCTGTGCGCGTTCAAAATTTGGATTGAGCGGACGTTTAAAAATGATGCGCCCTTTTTTACCATTTTTACGATCAAAAAAACTAAAAGCTTGTTTGCCTGTATCTTTATAGATAAGATTACCCTTCCCCATACTACACCCAAGAAGTACTTGAATGGCATCAACGCCACAAGCATCGTTTTCGGTGACACACACCAACTCTTCATCTTTGCTAAAGCCAACCATTCCAAGCCACATATGTGCGGCTTCTGCGGCTCTAAAGCCAATTGCTAGTCCTGGACATGCATGTCCGTGAAATGTAACGCATTTTTCCCATAAATTTTGCATTAGAAATGTACCCCCATTGTTAACATAATTGTTCGTGGTGCGCCTTGATAATAACTTGCCGCACCTTCTCTTGTATCGTCTGAAGCGTTGATAGCTGAAATGTATTTTTTATCAAAAATATTATTGACCTCAAGTGCTACTTTTAGGCTGGCTTTATCATAAAAATTCTTTTGTGTGTAAGCAATTTGAGAATCAAAAAGCCAACAAGCATCAAGTTTGTCGTTGTTAGTTGCATCACCATAGCGCTCTCCTAAATAACGCGCTGAAGGGATGATTTCAAAATGTCCAATTTTATAAATAAGACCTGTTCGTGCCATCCATTTTGGTGTATCAAGAACCTGTTTATCTTTGGCAGAAAGCGTAGTGCCTTGATACACAATATCTTCATCGTAAGTAAAATCAATGTATGTTGGATTTAAAAAGAGCGTAACTTCATCGTTGATGTAAGCATTGATCTCCGTTTCAACCCCATAACTAGTTGCTTTACCAATATTTTGTTGATAGCTTATAGGATTACCGTTTACGATGACTCTATTATCAGAAATGGTTGTCAGAAGGTTTTTATGCTTTCCGTAAAAAAGTGTTGGCGAAACTTCAAATATCTCTCCTTTAAAGCGCAACCCTAAATCGAAATTGTCTGATCTTTCAACACCATATCCGTCAAAAAGGTCTTGTGCGCTCACACCTGCAGCTTGAAATTGCGTACGATACGAATTATAGGTATTTACAAGTGGCATGTACGAATAGGGGCGGATAAAATTTTTACCATAATTCGCGTACACTTGCCATGCTGCATCCAAATCATAGGATGCACCGAGTGTTGGGAGGAAGATCGTATAGTCTTTGCCATCACGATCTAAATCTGAAGCTCTGACTAAATTGTAATTTGGAGCACCCCCCGTTGTATAGCCTAAACTATCGGCATCTTGAAATTTGAAATATTTGATACCACCTTGCCAGTGAAGATCACCATTTTTACCTGAGAGCTTGAAATACGGGCTATTGATATAAGTATCGCCTGATGATCCTACAACGCCCATTCCCCGATACGATAATCCTGAACTTGTAATAGTGTAATTTGAAGTCGATATATCCATCAACGCGTCTTCAAAGTGATAACCAAGCACGGCTTTAAAGAAGTCGTAATTAGCTTCGATTTCACTTATAATACCGTAGCGTTCAATGTCTCGAATACGTTTTTGTATTTGGCCACCATTTGATGTAATACCTTGGTAAATCTCAGTATCTTCTTTGGAATAATAAGGTTTGATATTTACCGCATAGGTGTCATTAAACGAATGCGTTAAAACAGCTAAAAGATCATCGTTTTTATAAGTGCCTTTATTGTAGCCATAATAGTAAATGTCTTTTGATGCTATGCCCGTTGGGGCACTATTGTAATCAAGATTGTAGTTACTCTTTAAATTTCCATTAGCTACTTGCGTATACGAAAGTGGGCGATAGAGGTATTGGTCTTGATCGTTATGGTTATACCATAATTTTAGTGTTGTAGTCTCACCGATAGGTTGAACAAACGTCACATTTGCGTTAACCCTAGGTCCAAGATCCCCCTCTCCTCTCCATTTATCAGCTTGTGCATACGAAAGTGCACCTGAAAAACGTGTACCGCTGTCATTAATACTACCACTATCAAGTCTAAAATAACTTCGTGTGTATTCGTCGCTTCCTAGTGTCTCGGACACATCAAAACCGAACTCTTTTTGTGCCCATCTAGGATGCAGCGTTATCGCGCCACCACGAGAACCAACGCCTGTTCCTATATCTGCAGGAACACCACCTGTATAAATCGAAAGCGAATCCATATTCTCCATATCGTAGAGATAATCCCTTGGACCTATCGGATTACCGCCGTAGTTTGGCACACCCTCCACGGTCAATGCTCCCATAGAGCTTTTAACGCCACGCATGCGTACACTACTTTGTTCAATCGCTAAGCCACTACTATCGATGCTTTCAACATTGACACCTGGTACAATCGAAAGCGTTTCATACACACTTGTTGTTGCCTTTACACCTTGTAATTGCATGCCTTTTTGAGTAACTTCTCTGCCTGTATAGACAGTTTCATTAGCTTGCATTGTTGGTGTTATGAGCTTTTCAGCCTCAACCTCAATGTGTTCTAATTCTGCAGCATTGATACTGACTGCTACTAAGCATGTTGTTAAAAAAGGTGAAAGAGATAACTTCTTAACATATAGCACCGCGAGACTCCTTAATAATAAGTAATTTTTAAAAATAATCTGTGTTACTATAGAGTTTTTAAGCTGTAATAAAAATTAATTATTAGTAATACTGAAAAGACGTTTATTTATTATTTAAAACAAGATACGTTAAATGGGCATTATGAGGTGTGGCAATGATTCTCAGGCGTTGTTGCATGCGTATGTCCATAATAAATAAATGTATGACCTTCGTTTACATGTAACATTGCATCGACATCAAATAGCTCTTTAAGCATCAATGCCGTAAGTTTTTTTGTGGGAATGTGATATAAAATTTTCCCCTGCTTAAGAAGAGCTAATGTATCAGTGTAATGGATGGCATGTTGAATATCATGCAAAACAATTAATGTAATGAGACTTTTTTCACGGGTAATATTGCGAATAGCCGAAAGCATTTCAAGTTGATTTTTAGGATCAAGGTGAGAAATAGGCTCATCCAAAAGAAGTATTTTGGGTTCTTGTAAAAGAGCGCTTGCAATCAGAACTTTTTGTCTTTCACCACCACTAAGGTTTTCCAGTGACGCTTCAAGAAGCCTATTGAGGCCAAATTGATGAATGACCTCTTCAATTTTGTGTTTATCAACTTTAGTCAACTGCATACCGCAATAAACTCTTCTTCCAAGCTCTAGTATTTCCAAAACGGTTGTATTCGCCGTTGTATTAAACTGCGATAGATAGGCAATGTGTGAAGCTAGTTCTTTAACATTCATACTACTTATATCCAGTGAATCTAACTTAATAGTATTTGGTTTTGTTTGAAGAATACCTGCAATATGTCTTAATAGGGTGCTTTTGCCTGCACCATTTGGTCCAATGAGCCCTAAAACTTGGCTTTGATGTACTTCAAGATTTATATTGTGAAGCAGTTGACGTTTCTTGATCTGAAAATGAAGATTATCTAAAACGAGTTTCATCGCATTTTTCCTTGACTGACAAGCAGATATAAAAGTAATGGAGCACCGATAAAAGAGGTTAAAATACCAACAGGTAAAAGTGAAGGGTAAAGTATCATTCGTGCACAAAGGTCTGCACCTAAGAGCAAAAATCCACCACAAAGAGCAGAGAGAGGAATAAGTGCGCTGTGTGCATTGCCAAGGATAAGTCGCACCATATGCGGAGCAATCAATCCAATAAAGCCAATAATGCCAAAAAATGCTACGGCAATGGCTGTGCAAAGCGCTGAGAAAAAAAGAACTAATGGGCGAAAAGAGCGGGCATTAACGCCTTTATTAAATGCACTTTCATCGCCAAAACCAAGTGCATCAAATTTCCAATGAACAATCCATAAAAAAACGAGTGATGGTGTGAGGATCATGAACATCAGCCAAAGGTTCAAGGTCGTAGCTTTGCTAAGATCTCCGAAGGTCCAAAAAAGTGTTGCAGCAGCGTTAATTTCAGTTGTAAAATATTGTAAAAACATCGTTCCAGCATGAAAGAGTGAGCCAAGTCCTACACCTGCTAATATAAGTGAACTGGGTGCCATTCCCACCTTCTTTCCAATCCAGACAATCATAAGAGTGCAGAGCATACTGGCAAAAAAAGCAAAAAGAACGATGTTAAACTTTGCTAAAAGAGGGTTTGTAAAACTATCATGGTGATCTACAATAATTGCAAAAGCTGCACCAAAACCAGCGGCTTGCGAGATTCCAAGGGTAAAAGGAGATGCTAGAGGATTGCGAAGAACACCTTGCATAGCAGCACCCGAAAGCCCAAGTAACATTCCTACTAAAATAGCCGCAAGAGCTCTTGGAAAGCGTATGGATGCTACTATCATAGGGAAATTACCACTAGAGGGTTCAAGAGAAAAAAGTTTCGCTGTATCAGATACAACAACACCGCCTGTTCCGCTAATGAGGCTTAACCATGTAAGGGTTATAATGCCAACCACTAAAAAACACCATAGTGCGATACGCTTGATTGCTCGTTTACGATATGTTTTATGAAGGCTCATCTTTGATCTAATTCATAAGGAAGTTTTTTTAGTAATGCTTCGCCTTCGCTACCGTAAAAAGCAGTAAAAATAATTTTGGCTTTCTCCTGGACGTCAATCTTTTCACCCAGGGCATGTGCCACTTGCCACGCAATGACAAAAAGATTTTCAATATTGGTACTGTAATAGTTATAGCCGATGACCTCTTTGACATTGTTCGTTTTATATGCTTGTAGGCTATCAAAAAGTGGTTTATATTTGGCGTGCTCTTCTTCAACTATTTTTTTACCAAACATATCGACAAAGATCAGTTCAGGGTCACTTTTTAATAGTGCTTCCAGCTCTATAAATTGATGACCTTGTGCACTTGTCTCTACAAAAATAATATTTTTAAGTCCCAATAATTCAAAGGGTGGATAGTTTGCTTCCGTACTGGTAATGCCTTGCATTCCTTTATAGCTCACACCTCCTATGTAAAGTGTTTTAGAAGGAAATTGAAGTAAGGAGAGCTCTTTTTCTTGTATTTGCATAAAAGTTATCAGTTTTTGTGCTCGCTCTTTGGTATCGGTGATCGTTGCTATCAAACGTAAAGAGGCTTTTATATCATCAAGATTTTTTTTATGGGTTCCGCCATAAGTTGCACCATAACTAACGGCAACGACAGGAATTCCAGTTTTAGAAGTAATAAGATCAATTTGATTTTGGTCGACAAAAGAAGTGATGATGAGATCGGGTTTAAGTGTGATTAATGCTTCAAGATCTGGCATTTTACCAGGTCCTCCTGGTCCTACTAATGGAAGTTTTGCTATGGCCTCCCGTCCTAAAAAAGTACGGTATGGGCAAAGAAGTGAAGCATCGTTTTCCGTTTTTTCAATGCCTACAAGATGTTTTTCAAGTCCAAGATAAATGCCAAGACGAAGTGCTCCAGGTCCAAGAAAAATAAGTTTTGAAGCTTGATTGACTTCAACGTTACGCCCTAGCATATCAGTATAGGTTTGTGCACATATGCTACTCAAAAGTAGCATGACAATAAAGATTATTTTTTCCATGAGATAAGTTCTACTCCTATGGTTGTTTGAAATGTAATGGTGTTATTACTATGCGCGATGGATGATAGAAAGTGTTGAATTTGCTCCATGTTAGGAGTCGCATGATTGATTTCGAGATGCCATAAAACAGATTCAAGTACTTCATCATAAGGTTTTACATGTAAACGCGTCTCTTCGATGTATTCACTGCAATAGTCTAGCGCGTTTGCATCCAGCCATATTTTGAGTTTTTCTGCACCAGGAGGCGCTTTAAGAGGAATTTCATGTCCTTTAAAAATAGGATCAAGAAGTGTTGACTCACGTTTCCCTGCCCATCCAAGATAAACACAATATTCACGTGCAAGCGTATGAAATTTCAAAAAATCAAGATCATTTTTAAATGCTGGTGACATAGAGGAGAAAAGAATATCAAAATGTTCATTGGTATTGAAATGGTCCCATGTGTTACATGTAAATGTAAATTTGGAGAGAAGCCCCTCTTCTTTTGCATCTTCTTTTAAGATGTTGAGCATTTGCTCTGAAAAATCAAGTGCGGTTACCTGTAAAGCATTTTTTGCAATATGAAGCGTGTACATACCTGTTCCGCAACCTACATCTAAAACGTTTTTATTCTGAAATATAATACCTCGTTCAGTAACTTTTGTAAGTATTTTCTTCTGAAATGAGCCTTCTCGATTCGAAAATCGTTCATAATGTTGTGCTTTTTTATCCCATAAGTGTGACGTTGAGTTGAACACTTTTATACCTTATAAATAATATTAAAAATATATTGGTATTATTGTAACAGCCTGAGTGTTAAGTAGGGCTGAAAAATATTTCAATGACAATTTATTGAGAATATAAAAAGTAGTTCTGAAAATTATTTTAAAATAATATATGCAGGATTTCTTATGAATATTGCCAATTTAATTTATAAGTGTAATAAGTTTTAAGTAGTCAATAGAGGTTTAAATTATCATAGTTTCGAGTCTTTTTTTGGATAAGTTGTCATAGTTTTTCTGCTGAACACTTTTAAAGTAAAGAGAATGCTTATTTAATGGGAGTTTTGAAGAAGAATGGCAGAGAGGAAGGGATTCGAACCCTCGGTGAGTTGCCCCACACACGCGTTCCAGGCGTGCTCCTTCAACCGCTCGGACACCTCTCTATGATCGGAAGAGTGGAAGTATAACGATTTTGTGCTTATTTGAGGATTAATGGTTTTACATGTAAAACTATTAATCCCTTTTTTTACGATTTACGAATTGCTTTAAAACCCTCAATAAGCTTTTCAAAGCCTACTTTACTTGAATTTTCTACCATACGGAAAGTTTCTATACCTTCGCGCAAGTTGCCGTTGTTACTAAAAATATCAATCGCTTTTTTAAGACCTTCGTGAACTTTCACATGGTGTTCGCTTACTTCATTCACAACATTAGAATTTAAACGTTGGCTAATGCCTGAAAACCATTTTCCAAAACGACAAGCAGTATGACCTAATATATCGATGTTTTTACGACCAAGGGCTGCATTGTAGCCTTTGAGCTTAAGCATAATATGGTCTATTTTCCCATTACTGACGGAGATTTCATTGGTAACGTTGTCACACTTATTGGTAATGCTCACAGAATTTTTAAGCATCGTGTTAATCTGTGCATAAAAATCTTCGAGTATTTTCATTGAAGCTTTGGATTCACTTTGGAAAGTCTCACTCGTGTCTGCCATTGAGTTGGTGTTTTGTTTGAGAATACTAATGTTTGACTCTACTTCAAGCGTTGCTTTTTGCGTGCGCTCTGCTAGTTTTCGAACCTCATCGGCAACAACGGCAAAGCCTCGTCCATGTTCTCCTGCACGTGCAGCTTCAATAGCGGCATTAAGTGCGAGAAGATTGGTTTGATCGGAAATATCTTTGATCAGATTGATGATGTCTGTGATGGCTGAAACACTGCTAGAGAGGTTCTCGACATCATGAGTAAATTTTTGAGTCAATTCTTGAACTTTTTCCAAAGAACTAGATATCTCTTTCGTTTGTGTCTCAACATTTTGACCTTCTTGCATGGAGGCATCATTAAGGGTGTTGATTTCATTGAGCATGGTGAGGCTCTCTTCAATAGTATTCTGTAAAAAATTCATACCATCTTCGTAGCTTGCAAGAAGCGTCGTTAGAAGTTCCTCTTTGGTTTGGTCAGTGGAAGTTTCTTGAGTATTTTGAATGTGTTTTTGTTCTAAGTCTCGAAGTTGCTCATTTTCATTTTTCATTTTTTGAAGATTATCTCTTAACGCTTGGTTTTCACTTTCTAATTCTGTAATTCGCTTACTGCCAAACATAGTATTTCCTTTGGTTTATATAGGCACAATTATAACAAAGAAGCGTGATTTTTGCGTTGCATTTTAATAATAACCGACACAGATACCATTGGAGAGACTTATCTTCTTTTCAAAAGGCGAAGGACCAAAATATTTACACTTTTCGATGTAAATGTGGTAGCTGTAACTAAGTCCTAAATCATCGTAAAATTTTTTGAGATTGATCAGCTTAACATCGCATATATCAATGATCTCTAAGGCTTTGTAGATGCAGGAGTTGTTGTGCTCTATGAGGTGGGAGGGTGCGAGTCCTGTGTATTTACAAAAGGCTTGGGATTGTACCATTCCTGTAAGATTTGTGCATTGTTTAACAATTTCTTTATATTTTGGAATGATGCTATCTTTGCGTAAAAAAACAACCCTTGCATCATCAAACTTTGCGGCTTCCACATTTTTCCAGTAGCGATAAGCATTGGATGAAATTCCTGCAAGAAGGCTAAATTCTTTGTTTAAAACATAATTATTCAGCCAATGATTGTGCGTCAGAATGTCCATCTGCATGTTACATGATCTTCATACCCAGTTGTGCGAGGACAATAACCAGTACCAAACCAAGTGGATAAACGGCTGCATAAGCGATGGAAGGATAATCAGTTTTAGTCATATTGTTTGCCATAGTAAGGGAAGGTGTGGAGGTCATAGCCCCCGAGAGTAGACCTAAAATATCTAAGAAATTCATCTTGAAAATTTTTCGACATATAAAGGCTATCAAACCCAAAGAGAGGATAAGTGCACCAAGGGCGAGTATGATCGGTAAGATGCCATTATTTTCTAATGACTCAACGAGGTATTTGCCTGCATTCGTTCCAAGTGTTGCAATAAAAATGAGCTGGCCGAGCGTTTTTAAAAGTGTTGTTGAATGCGGCGAAAGATTCCATACAATCGGTCCAACACGCCCAAGACGTCCAAGTATCAAAGCGGTAATTAAAATACCACCAACAAAGCTGAGTTTGATGTCACCAACACCGGGGATATACAGAGGAATACTTCCCAGTAAAATACCAAAAACAATGCCCAAAGAAATAGGTAAAAAGTCTGCAGCAGGGTATTTTAAAAGGTCATTACCGATAAGTTTTGTCACTTTTTCACCATATGCATTAGGTGCTACAACGTAGAGTTTATCACCAAGGCGCAAGGTAAGGCTTGGATAGGCAGGAATATCAATACCTGCACGCCTTACTTTTGTAATCACTGCACGAAGAGATTTCAGCTCTTTAATCATACCGATTTTTTTACCTACGATCTCTTTTGAAGTTGTAAGCAGTCGTAGAACGATCATATTGTCTTGGAATTCATGCTCTTCTCCAATCTCTTGACCCAAAACGATGCTCAGATTTGCCAGTTGTTCTTCCGTCCCTGCGACTCTAATGATATCTCCAAAACTTAAAGAAACATCTTCAGTGGTGTGGTCGATTGCACCATCTGAGGTCATACGTTCAATGACCGTAGAGGTCATACTCTCAATTTTTGATTTTTTGATCTCGGTGTTTCTAAAATTTTCATTTGTAATGCGAAAATTTCGAGTATAGATGTCAGGAAAACGTATTTTTTGACTGGACTCGTACTCTTCAACCTCTTTTTGTAAATCAACACTAAACAGTACAGGAAGCAGACGAATAAAGAGTACCGTTGCGACAATACCAAAAGGATATACCAGACCAAATATGACAGAAGTCGTTGGTGTATGCTTAATCTCAAGAGCTGCTGCGAGTGCTGGAACGCTGGTAAGTGCTCCTGTAAAAATACCATCAATGATGGTTTTAGGCATATCAAAAAAGTAACCAAAACCAAAGATAATGACAAAGAGCAAGACTAAAAGTGCTGTAGCGATGAGATTGAGCTTGAGTCCTTCATGCTTAATGGTATCAAAGAAACCAGGACCTGATTGAAGCCCCACAGCATAGATAAAAATTGCCAATCCAAAATACTGAAATGCATCAGAAATAACCATACCAAAATGTCCTGCGATGAGTGCTACGATAAGCATGGCAGTGACATCCAGAGAAAAGCCTCTGATTTTAATATTGCCTAAGATATAGCCAATTGAAATGATGGTAAAAAGATAGAAAATTTCGTTGTTAATCATAAAAAAGTGTGCCTTAAAAGAATTAG
>JAVHRG010000182.1:0-1462 GCA_036171535.1 Sulfurospirillum sp.
CTCCTCTATAACCAATAAAAAAAATAAAAGTTTTAGAAGAAATTTTTGCAAAACGTTATGAGACAAAGAAGAATTTAATCATTTATTTGAAGAGTACAAAAGAGGATATATTTGAGAAAATGGCTTGAGAAATGGTGGAGTGTAGGGGGATCGAACCCCTGACCTCAACGCTGCCAGCGTTGCGCTCTCCCAGCTGAGCTAACACCCCAAAAGAAGACATGATTGTAACCAAGCCTAGCTTAAGAAAAGCTCTATGCAGCTATTTTTTTACGCTTTTGTGCTTTGATGGTTTCGTAGGCTTCTTGGATTTGTTGAAACTTCCCAATACAGGAGTTATTCTGGTGATCTGGATGATATATTTTGGCGAGACAGAGATATTTTTTGCGAATGGTTTGTAGATTTTCTGTTTGTGAAGCTTCGAGGATTTTGTAGTATTTTTCGAGTGTAGGTGGTTGCGGTACAATCATCTTTCTCACACCTTTATTGACTATTTTGATAGGTTTGTCGTGCATAGCAATAAGTTTTTGTAAAAATGCCAAATTGTGTGTGTGCGAGCTACTAGCACACGTATAGTATAAAGAGATAAGAAATTTTTTTCTTTTTTCTTCTTCATTTGGTGTAGAAAAATTAACAAGTGTTTCATTAATCCAAAAAGATTTTGTAAATTTCTGGGACAATGTTTGGCTTACATGCAAAAAGTAGGGTGAGTGTTCAGAGATATTGACTGTAATACAATCAGAACTCAGATGCAAACGCATGTATTTTCCTTTTTTAAGTATGGATATTCTATGCTAACTTAAGCAAAAGAAGTTCCGTTTTAATGATTTTGTTATGATTAGGCTATTTTGGTAAATAAAAGGTAATTTTATTACAGTAAAGTTTTTGTTTCGAACGTTAATTTTCTTTTAACTCTCATTTATGTATAGTATATTAAATGCCACACACAAGGAGACTTTGTGAGTAAACGCGTAATTTTAGTTGATGATTCTAAAACAATTTTGGCGACCGCTGAGATGGCACTTGAAGATATGATAGGAAAAGGGATCATTGAATTTGCAACGTATCTCAATCCTTCCGAACTTTTAGAGGCACTTCTTGGAGGCGCTGAAAATTATGATCTTCTCATTAGTGACATCAATATGGCTCAAATGAGTGGGCTTGACCTTTCAGAACAGTTAAAATCCCATGAAAAATTTAAAAACAGACCCATTCTTATTTTAACGACGGAGAGTTCTCCTGAGATGAAGGCAAGAGGTAAATCCATTGGCGTGACTGGTTGGATGGTAAAACCCTTTAGTGATGAGAAGCTTGTGAAAGCTATAACTATGGTGCTAGGACTCTAAAATGGAAGAAAAAAAAATCAAAGGCGTTGGGCGAGCGACAAATCGATTTCTTACTTTCTATCTTGAAGAGGAAATTTATGGTGTTAAATTCTTGAATAAGAAAATTAGCAAAACTCCAA
>JAVHRG010000182.1:1472-2920 GCA_036171535.1 Sulfurospirillum sp.
AAAGAAATTATTGCTATGATGAAGACAACGCCTGTTCCTAAAACACCTAAATTTATCAAAGGGGTCATGAATTTACGCGGTAATATCATCCCTGTCGTGGATATGCGGGTTAAGTTTGATATGCCAGAAATTGAACCACAGATGTATACGGCTATTGTTATTATTACTATTGAAGACAAAAACATCGGTTTTATTGTCGATAAAGTCGAAGAAGTGGTGAATGTTGATGATGAAAATATCTCTCCACCACCTGAATTTGGTTCCAATGTAGATACGAGATTTATCAAAAATATGGCGAAACAGAAAAACAAAGTCGTGATGATACTTGATTTAGTCGCACTTTTTGGCGAAGAAGAGTTGAGTTTAGTTCAAAATTTAAGTAAAACAGCTAGCGAAGCGTAAAGGAGAATGGTAATGAAGAATGCGACATTAGGATTTAGAATTTCACTAGGATTTGGGGTTTTAATAGCTATATTATTGATTATTGGACTCATCGGTATTGTTAATATGCGCAGCGCATCTTCTGATGCAACGCATCTCTCAGCTGTTTATGTCCCAGAGGTTAATCTTGCAAATGATGTCATGCAAAATTTTAGCAATGCACGGTATAACATGTTGGGCTTTATCTCTGTAGATAATGAAGCTGATTTAGCAAAAGCAAAAACAAATTTTGCAGATCTTCAAGCCAATCTTCTTAAAGTCGAAGAACTCGGTAAAAAGTACAATCTGAAAAAATTATTAGAACATGAAAAAATAGCCATTAAAGCTTTAGCTACCTATGTAGCAACTGCCGAACAAAATGAAAAACTTTTAGCTCGCAAAAAAATGTTTGATGCCGCTACCGTGAGCAATGCTGCTCTTTTTCTTAAAAGTCTTGAGTCCTATCGTATAACACAAGAGGAACTGCTTTTTAAAGAGATGAATGATCGCATTGCCCCAACAGAGCTTCGAGCGCGTTATGCAAAACTGGAAAAAATAGATGATATTTTAACTATCGCAACCTATTCAAGAGTTTATGGTCAACGTGCGCAAGTTAAACAAGATGTATCTTTACTTGAAGGTGCGATTAAAAAGTTTGATATTCTCTATCAAGAAGTTAATACTCTTAAATCACAAACAACGGATAGTACAACATTGGGTTATCTTAATTCTGTTGAATCCTCTGCCAAAACCTATGAGGAGTCTTTAAAAGGGTTTATTGCAGTCATGCAAGAAGCTACAGAAATTCAGAATAAGCGTTTGATTGTTGTAAATGAGCTCTCAACTGCCATTGATGCCATTACAGACGAAGGTTTTAGCTCTATTGTTACAACAGCAAATGAGACAAGTAGTTCACTCTCTAATGCTTCATGGATGATGATTATTGGTGTGATAGTAGGTTTAATCATTAGCATTGTGCTTGCATTTATCTTAATTCGGAGTATTGTGAGAGTTGTGGTTGATTCTGT
>JAVHRG010000183.1:0-14369 GCA_036171535.1 Sulfurospirillum sp.
TTACGCAAGAGAGCAAATACTTAGTGCTTAGCGAAGATGCGTACGACTTTAAACACGTTGATGGCGGCTTTGTATTCCAAGAGAGCGATGCTGTGAATGATGATGAGATCAAAAATGCAAAATGTTTGACCCAAAGAGCAGCTTCTAAACAAGAGTTGAGTGATCTTGAAATTGCCTATAAAGTTGCTAGCCTTACCAAGTCAAATTGTGTTGTTTATGTCAAAGATAGTTCCATGGTGGCGATTGGTATGGGAATGACCAGCCGTGTGGATGCCGCTAAAGCAGCGTTACGCAAAGCAGAAGAGATGGGCATTGATGTGAGTGGTGCAGCGTTGGCAAGCGAAGCCTTCTTCCCTTTCCGTGATAGCATTGATGCCGCTGCCGCTGCTGGGGTTAAAGCGATCATTGAACCCGGTGGAAGTATTCGTGATGATGAAGTTATTGCTGCTGCCAATGAACATGGGATGGCACTTTACTTTACAGGTGTTAGACACTTTTTACACTAAAACCTTCTTAGAGAGCCTTTTTAAGGCTCTCTTCTCTCGTTATTTTATCCCTCTTCTTATTGATGTAGATTAAGGAAATTAACTTCATATTGCATTATAGTTTCATCAAAAACAAGGATGAAATGATGATGACTCCAGACAATTATCCCCATGAAGCAAAACTTTTACATGTAGACAATGCAACCGTCCCCTTTTTCTCTTATACGAGAGATGGAATAGAATATATTAGCTTTGATACCTCGTTATGTATGCCACCAGAGCCAATGGTCAATGCTATGATTGCGCTTGAACTTTTAGACAATGCGCATAAAAAAGTAGTGATGATCAACCATCGTTCTCCTGTTGGCTTACTTGCAAAAGTACAACCTTTTTATGACATTGATGTTACAGAGATGGATGGTGGAAAACTGCAACTCGTTTTTTCGTATAAAGAAGGAATGAGTGACAAAGTTGACTTGAGCCAAAAACAGTGTGCTGGTTAATATGAAAGTCTCACTTGCCACAGAGATGGCTCCACCTTTTGTATTGGTAGCACATTTTTTTATTGCAGGGATTATCTTTTTGAGCCTCAGTGGTGTCGCGCTTTTGTTTATGCGTGTTGACATCTCAGGCTATATTATCTCCTCTTCCTTAGCGGCATTTTCTCATCTCTATTTGCTAGGCTTTGTGATGATGGTCATTTTTGGAGCAATGTATCAGCTTTTACCGGTTGTCCTCGAAGCCCCCATTTTTTCTAAAGATTTTGCCTATATTCAGTTTTACATGTACGTTGTTGGTTTTTCTATGATGGTAAGTGGATTTACCTTTTCCGAACTTCATTTACTCATTCCCTATGGCGCAGTCATTACCTATCTTTCGATGCTTATCTTTTGTTGTAATGTTTTTTTAACATTTAATCGTTTAGAAAACGTTACGTTAGTGAGTAAATTTTTGCTTATTGGTACGGTCTTTTTAGTAATTTCCGTGACTTTAGGTTTACTGATAGGGCTTAGTTTAGGGCATGGTCTTTTAGCCATTGATATTGATGCTTGGGTGAAAGCACATATAGTAGGCACACTTGGTGGATTTGTGATGATGATTGTTATGGGTGTTTCAATGGTATTGATTCCTATGTTTTCACTCTCACATGATTTTGAAGAGAAGTGGATTCATGCAGCATTGTATCTACACAGTTTTGGAATAGCACTGTGTATGATCGCGCTCATTGTAAAACTCCCTCTTTTTATTCAAGCAATTGCTATGGGGTTCATAGGATTAGGAATTTTGTGTTTTAGTGTGCAAATAGCCATTATTTTAAAGCAAAGGGCACGCAAGCAAAATGATTATTGGGTTAAAAATATTGTTTTTGCACTCGTTTATTTGAGCGCTTCGATCATCAGTTGCATATTTTATTTTGTTTCAGGTAACAGTATTCTGGGCATACTTGCAGGCGTGCTTTTCTTTTTTGGTTTTTTACTCCCATTTATTATTGGTCATATCTATAAAATTTTGCCTTTTTTGATTTGGTATGAGAGGTTTGCGCCATTGGTTGGCAAACAAAAAGTGCCACTTTTGCATCAGATGATCCACACGAAAGTAGCCGATGCCCAAACATGGATACTGTTTGTCTCCGTCTTTATGCTTTCTGGTGCTGTTTTAATGCAGGTAGAAAAACTTTTTTTCATAGGTAGTGTGTTGCTACTCATATCCTTGATATTGGTGGCTTTTAATGCAGTGTATGTATTTAATTATAAAATTAAGGAGAATGATTGATGATTACAGAAGAAGATATTTATAATGCTATTTCAACCGTCATTGACCCAGAAGTTGGTTTTGACATAGTTTCTTTAGGCCTTATTTATGGTGTTAAAATTAAAAACGATCACGTATATGTCACTATGACTCTTTCTACTAAGGGGTGCCCTTTACATGAACTGATTCAGCAATGGACAAAAGATGCTGTTTTAAAAGTCGATGGCGTAAAGGATTGTACAATTGAAATCGTATGGGAACCTGCATGGAATATTACAATGGCGAGTGAACGTGTCAAAAAGGAACTATGTGGCTAAGTTGTGTCATTTTTATAATATATTAATTTCTTAAATAGCCAAATATATACTATAATAAAAGTTGATTTTTTTGTATTTGGAGGCGAAATGGATTTAGTAACCAAAGTGCACAGTGAGCATGTGAATATTCTTATCACAGGCACGATTAAGACAATTGGAAATGCACAAGCGATTAAAGACGCAATTCGCCAAGCACATGAACAGCATCCTTGTATTATCATTAACCTCATGATTCAAGACTCTTTTATCATTACTTCATCGGTGATAGGCTTTTTAATCAAGTCAATTAAAATGGATAAAATGAACTTACATGTAAAAGTAGGCAGTGAAGAGTTGTATGAAATGTTAAATGATATGAATTTGATTGAAATTATGAACGTTGGAAGGGCTAAAGGATGAAAAAAGGTATAGGTTTAAAAATTGGGCTAACACTCATTCCTTTGCTTTTGATAAGTTTTATTATGTTGCAGTTTTTTATTGTCAATGAGTTTAAAAAATCATCTCAAATCCAAAGTGAAAATAACCTTAATTTGTTCAGTCAATCTGTCTTCCAAACCGTGCGTGCTGCAATGAATTTAGGAGATCGTGCTTTGATTGAAAAGTCATTGCAAGATGCTGGCGAGATGAAGGGGATTCAAGAGCTTAAAATCCATCAATCACAAGCGGTGATCGATACTTTTGGCATCAATGCAAAACCTTCTACGGATGAAGCTATTATCAATATCTTTAAAAATCCAGTACAGCACAGTGTGACTCTTGATGATGCAAAAGGGCATCGTTTAAGACTTTTGAAACCTCTTGTTGCTGAGCAAGATTGTTTAGCATGTCATGCTACCTCACAAAAAGGGGATGTGCTTGGTGTTATGGATATGACGTTTTCATTTGCAGATATTGATGAATATATTGGTGCTGTAAGCTGGAAACTCATTAGTATTTTTGTACTCTCATTGTTGATTACTTCCGTGCTTATTATGTTGGTGCTGAAACGTGTCGTGGGAAATCCATTGGAAATTTTACTTGAGAGAATCAAAGACCTTTCAAGTGGTAATGGCGATTTAACAGCACGCGTGCAGATTAATAGCCAAGATGAGATGGGTGACATTGCTCAATATATTAATATTTTCATTGAAAAAATTCAATCCATTATTCTTTCATCTCAAAAGATTTCTCAAAATGTTGAACATACAGGAGAAACGCTCAATACCAATGCCGTCGAATTTTCCAAAGGCGTTGTAGACCAAGCTCATCAAATTAAGATGTCGTTTGATCTCATGAAAGATATTGAAACGGATCTTGATCTCTCGGAAGAGCTTGCTATTCATACCGTGGAAGATAACACCTCGTCCTTTAATGTCCTTGAAAAGATGAGCATTGCGCTTAATGAGGTCGTTCAAAAGATTAATGGGGCAAGTGATCAAGAACAAGAAATGGCACGCCAAATTCAAAATGTCGTTTCACAAACTGATCAGATCAAAGGTGTCTTGGCGATGATCAAAGATATTGCGGATCAGACCAATTTACTTGCTCTGAATGCAGCTATTGAAGCGGCACGTGCTGGGGAACATGGGCGTGGATTTGCTGTGGTTGCCGATGAAGTAAGAAAACTAGCAGAGCGTACTCAAAAATCACTCGCAGAGATTGATGCTACGATTAGTGTTATTGTACAAGGTGTTACACAACTCAGTGGCAATATGGAAGTGAATGCTGAAAATATTAATCTTATTTCTCAAAATGCATTTGATGTTCAAAGTGCAACCGAAGAGACAAAAAATCGTACATTAGAATCTATCGAAGTTTCTAAAAAAGCTTCTAAAAAAGTTGTTGAGATTTCACACTTAACGAATCAAATGATGGAACAGATGAAGCGAACACTCAGCTTATCGAATAACAATGAAAAAATTGCAGAAGAACTCTCACATATTTCTCAAAGAATGCTTGACTCTTCTCAAAATCTTGATTCTACGCTTTCAACCTTTAAAGCCTAAATGCAAAGAGGCTTAGCCTCTTTGCAGCATCTCTGCTTTTTCTTCTATCTCCAATAACTCTTCAATCATTGGTTCTAAAAGTGCCTCTTTTTCTTCTAATGTTTGACTGAGTTTGGTAAGTCCCATTTGCTGATAGCATTCAGGATTCTCAAGGCATTTTTTAGTGGCAGCTATTTCATCTTCAAGTGTTTGAATTTGTAACGGGAGTGTTTCAAGTGCACGCTGCTCTTTGTAGCTTAGTTTTATGGTCATGCTCTCTTTAGCTTTTTGTGCTTTTGGCTCTTCTCTCTCAGCCCATGGTGCTTCTTGCGCTAATTCCATTGCATCAAGCTCTTTGATCTCTTTTTCAATCTCTAAGTATTCGCTGTAACTTTGATAACTCTCCTCAATGATACCTTCACCTTTAAAGACATACAATTTAGCTGCAATTTTATCAACAAAGTAACGATCGTGGCTGACGAAAATAACTGCGCCAGAGAAGCTTTGAATATACTCTTCCAAAATATTAATGGTTGGAATATCAAGATCGTTGGTTGGCTCATCGAGGATAAGGCAGTCAACTTCTTGTGAAAAGAGTAGAGCGAGGGCAACACGATTTTTTTCGCCGCCACTGAGTATGCCGATTTTTTTGTTCAAATCTTCTTTAGGAAAGAGAAAGTCTTTAAGATAGCCAAAGACATGTAGGTTTTTACCTTTGACATCAACCCTATCGCCCCCATTGGGGCAAAAGGTCTCTATGAGGTTTTTAGTGTCATCAAGCATCGCCCGTTGTTGATCAAAATAGCCTATTTTAAATTCACCTTTCTCAAAATTTCCACTATCAACATTGAGATCACCAAGTAAAATTTTTAGAAGTGTTGATTTTCCTGCTCCATTTTTACCAACAATCGCAATACGATCTTTTTGTAAAATGCGGGTACTAAAATCTTTAATGAGAAGTTTATCGCCCAATTTTTTATGAATGTTATACATCTCAAAAAGCATTTTTTGCTTATTGAGAATTTTCTCACCATTGAAATTATGTTTCTCTCGCTCCAATTCCAGTTTGAGTTTTCGAACTAAAGAAGGATTTTTTTTGGCAGAGTCACGCAGTTCAAAGACTCTTTGTTTTCGCCCTTCATTGCGCTTAAGCCTCGCTTTGACACCACGTTTTAACCACTCTTCTTCCCCTTTGAGGTATTTGAGTAGATTTTCATGCTGTTTTTGTAAGGATAAAATCAATAATTCTTTACATGTAAGATAGTTTTCATAACCACCATCAAAGCTTCTCACTTTTCCATCATCAATTTCAATCGTACGTGTTGCTAAATGGTCGATAAAATAACGATCGTGTGAGATGAAGAGGAGGGTGAATTTTGATTTTAAAAGCATTTGCTCTAAAAACTCGACCATATAAACATCCAAATGGTTTGTCGGTTCATCTAGTAATAAAATGTCTGGTTTTTGAAGGATGAGACCAGCGAGTGTCACACGTCGTTGTTCACCACCGCTTAGGAGATTGACATCGCTTTGCTCAAACTGCTTAAGATCAAATTCTTGTAAAACTTGCTCAATCTTTTCATCCAAACTCCATGCATCATGCAAATCTAAAAAAGTGACGAGTTGACTTTGCTCTGCAAGCAATGCTTCATTATGGTAGTCAGATTCAAGTATTTTAATGACCTTTTCATAACGAACTCTAGCCGTTTTGAGCTCTTTGAGTTCTTCTTCAATCGCTTCTTTAACATTCATTCCCTCTTTAAAGCGAGGGGTTTGGTCTAACATACCAACTTTAACATTTTTTTGAAGAATACGCCTTCCTTCATCGGTTTCTAATGCGCCAAAAACGATCTTCATCAGTGTAGATTTTCCACCGCCATTTTTACCAATGATTGCAACGCGTTCACCTTCATGTAAGGAAAAATCAACGTCTATTAAAATTTTTTGAGTTTCATATGCTTTGCTAATGCCGATTAAATCTAAAAGTGCCAAATGTACTCCGTTGTTTTTGCGCGTATTATACCATTAAGATGAAAAGGAAGGAGGGGTAAAGCTTGGAGACTTTACCCCTGAAAGTTGATTATGACCTAAATTGGTTGAGTTTGTTGTTGAGATTTTCAGCTAAACGTGAAAGATGATCTGCCGCTGCTGCAATCTCTTCTACGCTTCTTGCATTTTGGCTTGTTAATGTATTGATATTGCTAACCATACTAACGATCTTATCGGTGTCTTGTGAAATCTTTTGTGAGTTTTGGGCACTGGTGGTTACTGAATCAACACTTTCTTTCATGACTTGCGTTGTACCTAAAATGGTTGTTTCAACACCACTGGAAACCGTCGATAGTCTTTGAATGTTTTTAGCATTCCTTCCCATCTGCTCGGAAGAGTCTATAATAGATTGTACAATCACATTAATAGTTGCATTAATCTCCGTGAGTGAACTTTGGGTGCGTTCAGCGAGTTTTCGTACTTCATCGGCAACAACCGCAAAGCCACGGCCATGTTCCCCTGCACGTGCCGCTTCGATGGCAGCATTAAGGGCTAAAAGGTTGGTTTGATCAGCAATATCAGAGATAACCGTTAATATCTGTTTAACTTGCTCCGCATCATGGCTCATTTGTTCTAGCTTTTGAGCAAGGGCAGTTTCTGCTTGACTTGCAGATTCGACTTCATTGCGAAGCGTGATGACTTCATTTTTAGCATTGTCTAGCCTATGGCCTGCTGTTGCAATATTTTCTTTCATGGTTTCAGAAAGTGCAGCAGTTTCTTGAACGAAAGCTTTAATGGTTTGAATTTCTTGGATTGTACTTTCAACAATCGTAGAACTTTGTTCAGCATTACGCCCAATTTGCATACTGGTGGTACTCAGTTCATGGGAAACCGAAGCATTTTCACTGGAAGATGCTTTTGCATCAACAATCGTCTCTTCTAAAGTTTGAACAAGGGAATTAAAACTATCGACCATCTCTTTAATTTCATTTGGTTTCTCGTATTTAATGCGGAAATTAAGCTCTTTGGTACGAACGAAATTACCAATGCTATCACGTACAAGATGTACTCCTTGCATGATGTTATTACGGATGAATACGCTAATGAAAATCGTAGAGCCAATAATTGTAAGAGAGAGAATAATCATAACCATGTTGGCATTCTTTTTAGCATCTGCAGCATCCTTTGCCATTTTATTAGCAAAGTCAAGATTGTATTGCATATGTGCGTCAAATGCAGATGTTAAAGCTTTTAGGATAGGTCTAGCTTTATTAAACGCAATAGTTGCTTCTGCTTTTTTCCCTGTTTCTGAAAGTTTAAGTATATCTTGAACAAGAATACTGAATTTTTGTAACGCCTCTTGATCTTGTGTCAACAATGCTTTATCTTGATTATCACTTACCATTGTTTCATCATAGTTTTTGAGCTCTTTCGTAAGATCATTCAGTGCACCCAAAACACCCTCTTTTGATTTTGCATTGGCCTCTTTATCTTCTTGTGTAATATGTTCCCATAAAACTAGTCGAAGTCTTAATGCATAGAGCATAGAATGGTTTAATGAGAGAACACTTGGTAAGGAATTGACAGTTACATAATTGGTCTCTTCATAGACTTGGTCCATCTTTTTCATACTGATCCCGAAAATGGTACAAGTTCCGATAATTGCGATGGAAAGCATAACCATCAGTTGTTTAGAAATTGTCATATAGGCTCCTTTTGTTCTTGTTTTTTGATTTTAAACTCATTTTCCTAATAAAATATTTAAATCAATTTTTTGAGTATCTCAATGAGTAAAAAAGCGTGTTTCAGTACAGATAATAGCACTCATATGTTACAAATGTGTTGTATTGGTTTAGACAATATTGATGAAAAACTGGTATGATAACGTCTTTCAATTCGTCAAAGGGATAATATTTTATGTTAGAATTCATTACACTCGTTTATATACTTTATTTGTTAATTAAAATGTATGCTGCACTGATGGAAATAGGTTTTGTAACTAAAGCGCGCACTTTAAAAGCGATTATCCTCTCTCCTTCTAATTATACTAAAGCTGCTGCATATAAGATAGCCACTCAAAAGCTCTCTTTAGTTTCTTCATTATTTGACTTTATACTCTTCTTTGGCTGGATTACTTTTGGACTTCCTACACTTGATGCTACAGTCCATATTGAAAATGAAGCATTGCGCTCTGTCTTCTTTGTGATGAGTTTTATTGCTATTAATTATGTTTTGCTCCTCCCTTTTGATCTTTACCAAACTTTTGGACTTGATAAGAAATTTGGCTTTTCAACGATTGATACTAAAACGTTTATTTTAGATCAGATCAAATCAATCTTTATGTTCACCTTTTTTGGAGGTGCATTTTTTTGGGCAATGAGTGCAATTATTATGGCATATGACTATTGGTGGTTTTATGGCTTTGCATTCTCTTTTGTGGTTATTTTGTTTATTAATATGATTTATCCAATTGTGATCGTTCCACTGTTCAATAAACTGACCCCACTTGAAGATGAGAGTCTTAAAAGCTCCATCGAAGCGCTTTTAACAAAAGCTGGACTTAAAAGTAGTGGTGTTTTTAGTTTGGATGCGAGCAAACGTGATAATAGACTCAATGCCTATTTTGGTGGTTTAGGTAGTTCAAAGCGCGTTGTACTTTTTGATACTTTAATTGCCAAATTGGAAAAACATGAGTTATTGGCTGTTCTTGGGCATGAACTGGGGCATTTTACACACAAAGATATTCTTAAAAATATTGCATCCAGTGCTTTAATGCTTTTTATGATGTTTGCTCTCTTTGGAAATCTTCCAGTAGAGCTTTTTGATTCTTTACATGTAAATAAATCTGCTGCTAGTGTTATGGTTCTTTTTCTATTATTATCTCCCGTTGTCTCGTTTATCTTAATGCCTCTTTTTGGACTTTTAAGTCGTTATAATGAATACAGAGCTGATGAATATGGCAGTGTTTGCGAAAGCAAAGAAGCACTTGCTTCTGCCTTGGTTAAACTGGCAGATGAAAATAAAAGCTTTCCCCTTTCACATCCTTTAACGATTGCACTTTATTTCACCCATCCACCATTGGCAGAAAGACTTAAAAAACTAGGTATGCATTTTGAAGAAGGTGAAGCACTTGCGCATTAAAGAACTCTTAACACAAAGTGCTGAGCAATTGAGAGAGGTAACAGATATTCCTCAAAAAGAAGCGATGATTCTTTTAAGTGAAGTGCTAGGCAATGAGATGAGTTGGCTTATAAGTCATAGTGAGAATGAAATAGATGAAAATAAAGGTTTTTCTGAGCTATTGCAACGTCGTAAAGACCATGAGCCTTTAGAGTATATTTTAGGGCGAGCCAGTTTTTACGACAGAGTTTTTGATATTGATGCACGTGTACTCATTCCAAGACCTGAAACTGAGATATTGGTTGATAAAGCTGTAGCATTAGCTAAAGAGCTTTCTCCTAATATACATATCGTTGAAATTGGATGCGGCAGTGGAATCATCTCCATTATGCTCTCACTTTTACTCCCTCATGCAAGATTGACAGCGGTAGATATTTCAAGTGAGGCTTTACATGTAAGCAAACAAAATGCTAAAAAACATGGTGTTAGTGACAAAATAACGTTTGTTGAGGGAAGTTATTTAGATGGTGTGAGTGGAGAGATTGATATGATTGTTTCTAACCCTCCTTATATCGCCAATGAAGAGCCCTTAGGCATAGGACTCTCTTATGAACCATCTTTAGCACTTTATGGTGGAGCGAGAGGTGATGAAATGCTGTGTCATATTATTGACCTTTTTCAGGAACGAAAAGTTAAAGTGCTTGTATGCGAAATGGGGTATGATCAACGCAAAGCCATTTGCAAATATACCGAAAAGAAAGGTTTTTCAGTGGATTTTTATAAAGATTTAGCGGAATTAGACCGCGGATTTTGGATTAAGGAGCAGAAATGAAAAGTTTAATGGTCGTTTATTTGGCAATGTTAGGTATTGCCATTGGTGTTGAAATCGCAGCGGGTGCATTTATAGCCCCAGTAATCTTTTTTCCACAAAAATATTTAGGAGATGGGGTTCTCACCCATTTTCAAAGTGGTATTTTAATGACACAATTCTTCTTGAAGATGAATATTCTAATAGGTTTTGTAGCACTTTATAGCATTATCTATGAAGTACAAGTTTGGATGATGGGCAAAAACTATGATTTACTCTCATTTGTTTTGTCACTTTTTTGTGTGATAACGACAGGGCTTTTTCTCTTTTACTATACCCCATTTATTGTTCACGCACAACAATTAGGTTCTGCAGAGACAGTAACGGAAGCTTTTGCAACGATGCATAAGCAGAGTGAATGGGTTATGAAATTCTTGATGGTTGCACAATTTGGTTTATTTATAAGACGAGGGTTTTTAAGTCAAAGATAAAAGGAAGAAGCCTTTTGGCTTCCTCCTTTTTGCATAGAAGAGGGTTGAGGGTTAATTAATCCATTTGGTGTCTAATATAGGTTGGGATATCTAGATAGTCATCTTGCCCCTCATAGCCACCACTTACTTTTTTCATACGTAAAATACGTTCTTTTTTGATTGATTCTTGATTATTATTAAGCATTTTGAGCTCTTTTGAAGCTTCAACTTTATTTTCAAAACCTGTCGCAACGATAGTAACTCGAACAGAGTTGTCTGCCATATCTTCACTGGTCGTTGTACCAAAGATCACATCAGCATCTTCATCTGCACAGTCAAGAATAAGACTCATTGCATTACTGATCTCTGTAATAGGATAACTTGCTGGAATTTGGAAGTGAACCAAGACACCAAGTGCACCATTGATTGACATATTATCAAGAAGTGGTGATTCAATAGCGCTCTTAATGGCTTCAATCGCTGCATCATCGCCAGTGCTCTCACCAATACCCATAAGTGCCATACCACGATGACTCATAACGGTTTGGACATCTGCAAAGTCAACGTTGATATCACTTTGACCGGAAGAAAGAACAACTAAACTCATACCGCTAACAGCACGACTTAAAACATCATCAACGATTCTAAAGCTATCTTTGATTCCAAATTTTGCATCAACAATAGAAAGTAGTTTATCATTAGGGATAATAACGATAGAATCACTCTCTTTGCGAAGCTCATTGATACCCATCTCCGCAAGTTTAGCTCTTTTTTTACCTTCAAACATAAAAGGGCGTGTGACAACTGCAACGGTAAGCGCACCAATCTCTTTAGCGGCTTGTGCAACAATAGGCGCAGCTCCTGTTCCAGTTCCTCCACCAAAACCAGATGCAATAAAAACAATATCTGCTTTTTCTAAAGAACTTTTGATTTCTTCATAACTCTCTAATGCTGATTCTTTTCCAATTTCTGGGCGCATACCAGCTCCCAGTCCTTTTTTGCCCAATTGAATTTTTGTTTTTGCTAAACAGTTTTCAAGGGCTTGAGCGTCAGTGTTTGCTGCAATAAGATCGATACCTTCAATACCTTCTCTTACCATGTGGTTAATCATATTACCACCACCGCCACCAACACCAATAACTTTGATTTTAGCGCCGTAAACACATTTTGATTCTTCTATGCTAAATCCGTTCATACCTCATACCCCTCTTTAAAATAATTGTGTTAATCTATTCCATAGCTTAGAGCCAAACCCTTCGCTTTCTTCCTCTTGAATATTTGCAAGATCTTTTAGCTTCTCTTTTGCATTATCTGCTTGAGGAGCTGTCCCTATTTCACCTTCATCTGTCTCATCACCTTCATCAAAAGTCTCTTGATGGTGGTGCGTTGGCTCAATAGTTTCATCTTTATAACGTAACTTTTTATTGGAATCAATTTCATAGGGTGTGAAATGACCACCTCCATATAAAACAAGTCCAATGGCTGATGAATAGCTTGGATCTCTAAGTGTCTCAAAAAGTCCATCCATTTCTCTTGGTTTGGCAATTCTTATTGGTACATTGTCAAAAATTGCTGATGCTAATTCTCTAATACCATCTAGTTTTGTCATACCACCTGTTAAAACGACACCTGCACCGATTTGCTCTTTAAAGCTACTATCTTCCAATGTTTTTGCTAAGATCATCAAAGTCTCTTCAACCCTAACATAAATAACGTTAGAAACAATATTAAGTGATACTTCATGAGTTGAACCATCATCACCAATAACAGGGAGCTCTATAAGTTCACTTGAATTACTTTTGAGTGATCCATAATTGATTTTAATCTCTTCCGCTGCGCCTAATGGCGTATGGAGTGCTGTTGAAAGATCGTTAGTAATATTCACAGATCCAACGCCTAAATAGTCATTGAAACGCATAGAATTACCTGCATGAATCATCACATTACAGGTAGCACCACCCATATCAATGACGGCAACACCTAATTCTCGCTCATCGTGATTTAAAACAGCAATTGCTGAGGCATAACAGCCAAGAACAATGTTGTCAATTTCAACACCTGCTGATTTAACGGCTTTTCTAAGGTTACTAAGGGATGATTTTTGCGCTGTAATAATGTGCACTTGTACTTCTAAACGAGCACCATTCATGCCGAGTGGGTCTTCAATAAACTCTTGGTCATCTACTTTAAAATTATAAGGAAGAACATGAAGCTTTTCATATTCATTAGGAATATTGGCATTATGGTCAGCCATTTGCATTGCACGATTGATCTCTTTAATACCGATGTCGCGGTTTGGAATATTAACAATACCACTGCTATCGACGCTTTTTGTATAAGCTCCAGAGATTGAAACGATGACCCTCTCGTACTGTGTTCCTGCGACTCTTTTTGCATCATTAAGTGCATTGCGAATTGATTTCGAAGCAAGGTCAATATTGGTGATAATACCTTTTTTAAGACCTTGTGACTTTGCAATACCTGCACCTAAGATTTTGATGTCACCATCATCGTTTTTTTGAGCGATAATAGCGCAAATCTTGGTTGAACCAATGTCGATACCTAAAATCGTAGTGCTCAACTATTTTCCTTTGTAGTATTGCTCGACTTTGTATGCAGCGGCGAGCTTTTTAATAAGATTTTGGTTTAATTCAGCTTGTTTAACTTGTAAAATATTTTCGCTAATCAAACTAACATACTGCTTAGCTTTGTCTTTATTAAGCAACTTTTGTTCCAAAACCTCGTAGACTATGGCTTTACCGTCAATAACCTTATAACCTTTTTTGTTTGTGTTATCAAAAACGTAACTTAAAAACTCTGCACTTTTCGCTTCACTAAGACCCGCTATTGACTTAACGGAATCCCTGCTCACAAAACCAAGATCGCTACTTGATGTGAAATTTTCAAGTTTTGCTTGAGCTTTTTTCTCTAAGGTGGTATTCTTGAGTTCTTCTAAAAGATCACGATTAGCATCTTTTTTTGCTAGTTCATAAGGCATTGGCTCTGGAAATTTAATCTCTTTCATTTTTATAATCATGTAGTTATCTTTGACTATAAGTGGTTTGAGTACTTCATCTTTTGCTGCCATTTGAATTTTATCAAGAGGAAATGTTGTGTCATCATCAAAAATAACTTTGGTTTCACTTGCATTGACCTCGCCTTTTTTAAAAGCAAGGAACGACTCTAAGGCACTTTTTTTATCGTTTTTAAGTCTTAAATCAATAATAACCTTAGGTTTTGCTTCTTCAAAACTCATCAGCTTTCCATCGGGTTGTGTGTAGTTATACTTCTCTTGTGCATAAAACTCTTCTAGTGTTTTATCATCAAATTTCGTTTGTGAAGCAGGAATATTGAGTAATTCAAGAGTGTAACTTTTTTTCGTAAGGTATTTAGATTTGTTTTTATCCCAATATGTTTTGATGGCATCTTCATTTGCTGTGACTTCATTTGCATCTAGAATTACT
>JAVHRG010000184.1:0-2897 GCA_036171535.1 Sulfurospirillum sp.
TTTCTCTCTATCTTCTGCCATGTCGATCACACGTGCCGTTGTACCGATGATCTTTGCACCCATAACCGTTAGTTTTTTCGCTAATTTAAGCGGTGTTTGACCACCAAAATGTACGATGACTCCATCTGGATTCTCTTTTTCCACCACGCTTCTGACGTGTTCAAAATCAATCGGTTCAAAATAGAGAATGTCACTGGTATCGTAGTCCGTTGAAACCGTTTCAGGGTTACAGTTGTACATAATGGTTTTAACACCCATATCATTTAGGGCATACGCCGCATGAACACAACAGTAGTCAAACTCAATACCTTGACCAATTCGGTTAGGGCCACCACCGATGATCATCACTTTTTTCTGCGTCTCTTTTTCTTTTACATGTAAAGGTAATTTTGTCACATTGGTTGTGGAGTAAAGGTATGGCGTGAGCGCTTTGAACTCCGCCGCACAGGTGTCAACTTCATTGTATTCAAAGTCAATGCCCAGTTTATTACGTGCAAAATAGATATCATTGGTTGTGAGCTCTAAGTTGTCCTCTTTGTTGATGAGTTTTGCGATCATCTTGTCAGAGAAACCCATGGTTTTAGCTTGGCGTAGCAGTTTTTCATCATTAAGAATAAACATATCAATCTTTTTCTCAAAATCAATAATCTCTTTAATTTGACCTAAAAACCATGGATCGATTTTGCTTAAGTTGAACACATCTTCGACGCTGTATCCTCTACGGAATGCTTCACCAACATAAAGTATTCTGTCACAATTTGGTCTTCTGATTTCATTTTTGAGTTTATCTTCGTCTACTTTAAGGCTTTCAAAACCACTAAGGTTTGTCTCTAGTGAGCAAATTGCTTTTTGGAAAGACTCTTTAAAGGTTCGACCAATCGCCATAACTTCTCCCACACTTTTCATTGAAGTGGTTAGCGTTGAGTCTGCTAATGGAAATTTTTCAAAGGTAAAGCGAGGAATTTTAGTTACGATGTAGTCAATAACGGGTTCAAAACTTGCTGCTGTTCCTGTAATGTCGTTTTTGATTTCATCCAATGTAAAGCCAACCGCTAAAAGCGTTGCCACTTTTGCAATCGGATAACCTGTCGCTTTAGATGCAAGGGCAGAACTACGGCTGACACGAGGATTCATCTCAATAACGGTCATTCTACCTGTACTTGGGCAAATAGAAAACTGTACATTACTTCCGCCCGTATCGACACCGATTTCGCGAAGAATCGCAAAAGAAGCGTTACGCATACGTTGGTACTCTTTATCGGTCAAGGTTAGAGCTGGTGCGATAGTGATACTATCTCCGGTATGAACACCCATTGGATCAAAGTTTTCAATAGAACAGACGATGATGCAGTTATCATCATGATCACGGATAACTTCCATCTCATACTCTTTCCAACCAAGGAGTGATTCCTCGATCAAAATCTCGGTAATCGGGCTTGCATCAAGTCCTGCCATTGCAAGCTCTTTAAACTCGTCAATGTTATACGCCACGCCACTACCGCCACCCGCTAAGGTGTAAGAGGCACGAATAATCAATGGAAATCCAATTTTATCAGCCGCCGCATAGGCATCTTCTAAATTATAGGCATACGCACTGATTGGCAAATCCATACCTATTTTAAGCATCGCTTCTTTAAAGGCTTGTCTGTCTTCACCTTTTTTAATCGCTTCTGGATTGGCTCCTAAAAATATAATATCTTTAAGCATTCCTTGTTCGTGCATCGTCATCGCAACATTAAGTGCGGTTTGTCCACCCATTGTTGGAAGAACGGCATCTACATTCTCTTTTTCAATAATGCGTGCAATCACTTCAGGTGTAATCGGTTCAATATAGGTGCGATCTGCAAATTCAGGGTCGGTCATAATGGTTGCTGGATTGGAGTTAACAAGCACAACTCTGTATCCAAGCTCTTTTAAAGTTTTTGCTGCTTGCGTTCCTGAATAGTCAAATTCACATGCCTGTCCGATTACAATAGGACCTGATCCGATTAATAATATGGTTTTAATATCTTGACGTTTTGGCATCTCTTTCCTTTAATCTACATGTAGTATTCAACCCAATGCCTCAAAGGCTCTGGATTCAAGACTAGTTTTGCATAATGACATGCATATACGCTGGTACATGCGGCGCGGCATAGGGTTTTACTACTACCGTTTTTGAAGACTCTTCATCGATGACTTCTGTCACAACACCCACTTTTATACCTTCAAAGAAAATTCCGTCCAGTCCACTGGTAATAACTTCATCTCCCACTTGTGGCTGTAACCATTGAGAAATATACTTAACCAATACCTCTTTGCGATTGCCTTGCGCAACGCCTTGCATTTTTTGATTTCCTATATAGACAGCAAAAATGGATTTTGGATCACTTAAAAGTAACCCTTGGGGATGCCCATCGTTCGAGACAACAATCCCTGCTGCGTATCCTTGTTGTAATAGTCCATAAATCTTGCTTTGATTAAACTCATCAAACTTTAGCCACACTTTGCCATAATCATTCAGATTGGTATAACCGATAGATTGAATCATGCTCACACGAGGATTGTACCCTGTAACATTATGTTCTTTAAGCATATCGCTCAGTTTACTTGCAAAAGCAATCGAAAGAACGGCTGATTTTTGCAATGTTTGATTTTCAGTACGTAATCGCTGAATCTCTTCTTGTTGAGAGAAATGCTCATTGATTTTAGCTTCAATCTGCATTTTCATATCACCATAGGAAGCAAGAATTTTTGTATTGACGCCACCTATGATGTGCCTTGCATCTGTGCTGTATCGAAACGATACAAACACAAAGATGCCAAGCAAAATAATAATTTTAAATTTACTCATTCGACAATTGTTGTAAAAGTTCAATCTCTTCGAGTGCTTTTCCTGTACCTTTTGCAACAGCGAG
>JAVHRG010000185.1:0-2892 GCA_036171535.1 Sulfurospirillum sp.
CGACTTCTTCTTCTAAACCAAATTCCATCAACAATGCTTCAAGATCATCCATCTCAAGTGGTCTAGGGATCACTTTAAGATCATTAGCAATGATTTTACGAGCAAGTTCTTTGTACTCAAATGCTTGGTCTGTGTGGTCTGCAAACTCAACAACGGTCATACGACGAAGCTCAGCACGTTGTACGTGGTTACTTCTTGGTACAAAATGAATCAAGTGTGTTCCGATTTGCTCTGCAAGATGTTTTGCGAGATCGTATTCACGATCAGTCATACGTGCATTACAGATAAGACCAGCAAGTCTAACACCACCTGTGTTTGCGTATTTCAAAATACCTTTAGAGATATTATTGGCAGCATACATCGCCATCATCTCACCTGACATAACGATATAGATTTCTTGTGCTTTACCTTCACGAATTGGCATCGCAAATCCACCACAAACAACGTCACCAAGTACGTCGTAAGAAACGAAATCTAAATCTTGGTCATAAGCGCCCTCTTCCTCAAGGAAGTTAATTGCAGTAATAACACCACGTCCTGCACAACCAACTCCTGGCTCTGGTCCGCCTGATTCTGCACACATGATAAAGCCTTCAGTAATATCTGTGTTATCTGGATCAAACTCAGCAGCACCTGGTTTACATACATCTTCAAGCTCTAGGTCTTCAACCGTACCTGCCTCTGAAGCTAGTTGCATAATGGTACATTGTGCTTTTTCATGCAAGATAAGACGTGTAGAGTCTGCTTTAGGATCACATCCAACAATAAGAATTTTCTTACCGAAGTAGTGCGCCATTGCCGCTAGTGTATTTTGTGAAGTGGTTGATTTACCAATTCCGCCTTTGCCGTAAAAAGCAATTTGTCTGAGTTCAGCCATTTTGTTCTCCTTTGTGAGTTTATATTTCACCACACACTTTTGCATATAGTGTTCCGTAGAAAAACTCTTTTGAAAAAAAATTCAAACCTAAAGCAAAATGTTTACATGTAAAGGGGAAATGTTCAAAATAATCCATTGCTAATGATAGAAATGAGAGCGGATGTCGCCATCTTTTCAGGGGTTGTTATTAGAGGTGTAGAGATTAGGATAAGAGGCTTCAACACACTTTTTTAAATGTAAAAGATTGACAGTCTGGTTCCCTTAAAGTAGCCTCCTCCCCATTTATCCCTATGTATACGACTCACTGACGCATAATGTTCCATCTAGTAATTTTTGTGCTTTATCTTTTCTCCTTACAACGCCTTTGCAACACACATGATGTAGAATTAAACAAAAGGAGTTGACATGATTTTTAGGAGGTCAAACTTTCAACTTTTATTCTTAGCTAATTTCATAAACCAAATATATCAATACAAAAGGTGGCAACAAAAAGCACAATATCTATATAGCAAATTGACTTTGAATCAATTTTCATCTAAGATAGTTTCAATAATTAATTGCATGTTTTTATATAAAATTAAATAAAAAAAGGGGGTGTACGATGTTTAAGTCGATACAAACAAAGATTGTTTTGATAGCTGGGCTTTGCTTGGTTTCAGCAGTTGTTTTATTGGTAGGTTACGGGTTGTTTTCATCCACGAGAACACAAGATCGCGTTTCCTCGGAGGTTTCCTCTTTGTTGACTGAGCTCAACATGGAGAGACTGCAAAATTTAGCCGGAGAGCAAAGTGGTACCATTCAGTCCGAGTTGGAGTTAGCTTTGGATGCTGCGCGTACGATGGCTAATACCTTTGAAGTGAGTAAACTCAAACCTAAAGATGGTAAAGAAGCGCTGGGCATTGGCCGCGACCAGCTCAATGCTGTGCTTCTCAATGTATTGAAAAGCAACAAGAGCTTTAATGGTACATACTCCTGTTGGGAGCCAAATGCCATTGATGGCGCTGATGCCAACTTTCATGTTGACAAAGATGGCAATAACCCAACTACAGGGCGTTTTACTCCTTATTGGACGCGTGATGATAAAGGCACTATTGCCGTTCAACCATTAGTCGAGTACGACACCTATGACAAGCATCCTAACGGTGTTCTTAAAGGCGGCTGGTATATAACTCCACGTGAGCAGAATAAAGAAAGTGTGCTTGGACCTTTGCCTTACATCGTACAAGGTAAGCAAGTATTTCTCGCAACAATGTCGGTGCCAATTAATGTCAATGGTAAATTCTATGGCGTTGCCGGTGCTGACTATAACTTAGATTTTGTTCAAAAAATTGCTGAAAAAGCGGATAAAGCATTATTTGAAGCCCATGGACAGGTGTCCATCATTGCTGACAATGGTCTCTTGGTAGCCCAAAGTGAGAACCCTTCTATGATTGGAGGTCATTTTAAACAAGTGATGCCTAAAGGTTGGGAAAAGATTTATGAAGCGATTCAAGTGGGTAAAGAGTTAGTTCGTATCAACAATGAGAGTGGCATGATAGAAACGGTTGCGCCAATCAAGCTTGGACAAACGGGCAAACCTTGGGCAGTTTTGATTCAAGTACCACGAGAAATTATATTGGCTAAAGCCTTGGTGCTTGATAAAGATATGAGCGATCGACTTTACAGCAATGCTTCGTTGCAAGTTGTCGTTGGTTTTATCGTTGCTTTACTGGCTATTATTGCAATCTATTTTCTTACCACCAGTATTATTGCCAAACCTCTTTTAAGCCTTAAAGAAACTGCCCATGATTTGGCAACGGGTGATGGTGATTTAACCAAAAAATTAGCCATTAAATGTCACGATGAAATTGGTGATGCTTCCCATGAGATTAACCAATTTATCGATAAAGTTCACTCAACCATCAAATTAGCAAAAGACACCAGTGCTGAAAATGCATCGATTGCGCATGAGCTCTCAACGACAACCCTGCAAGTGGGCAAACGCGTGGAAGACCCTTCAATCATCATTCCTCAAG
>JAVHRG010000186.1:0-2887 GCA_036171535.1 Sulfurospirillum sp.
CAGGTTCTCTTGGTATTATGGGTATTATTACTCCATATGGTACAGGTCCTTCACCAATTTGGTACGGTGCTGGTTATATTTCTCAAGCCCGTTGGTGGGCACTTGGTGCACTCTTCGGTGCTCTATACCTTGCAGTACTTCTTGTAGGTGTATTTGTTTTCGTATAATGTTAAAGGTACATCCCCTTCACGGGATGTACACTTTTATAGATCTTTACATGTAAAGATCTGTAGAGGTGCCCTCCTTTTAAATGTAAACTTGAACATTGCACCTCTGCGCTTAGTACTATGTGTGACCAAAACTAACTTTTTCGGAGATGAAAAATGAGAGAAATTAAGTACGAAGAGATCGTCAAAAGTGTAAAGGACATGATCCTTTTCAGTGCAACCAACTTGCCAAAAGATGCTTACAAAGCATTGGAAGACGCATACAAAACTGAAAAAAGTGAAGTATGTAAACAAGTGTTGAAGCAAATTTTGGAAAATGCAGATATTGCAAAAAATGAAGCAAGACCTCTTTGCCAAGATACTGGTTTGGCAGTCTTCTTTGTCAAAGTCGGTGAAGATGTTAAAGTTGTTGGTGGCAGTTTGAAAAAAGCGATCAACGAAGGAACTGAGCAAGGTTATAAAGAGGGTTATTTAAGAGCATCTACCTGTCATTGGGATACACGTGCAAACTTGAAAGATGAAGTAGGTTATAACCTTCCTGCAATTATTCACTTCGACCTTGTTGAAGGTGATGTATTAGACATTGAATACGCAGCAAAAGGTGGCGGTTCTGAGAACGTTTCTCGCGCAACGGTATTTGCTCCTGCAAAAGGCAGAAAAGGTATTGTTGAATACGTTAAACAAGTTATCTCAGATGCAGGTCCCAATCCTTGTCCTCCACTTACTGTCGGTGTTGGTATTGGTGGAACATTTGAAAAAGCGGTTATCTCTTCTAAACATGCCCTTTTTAGAGAGCTTGGAAGTAAAAATCCAGATCCAGTCTTGGAATCAATGGAAGAAGAGTTAATGGTTCTTCTTAATAACTTAGGTATTGGTGCTATGGGAATGGGTGGAACAAATACAGTTCTTGGCGTTCATATCGAGAAAAACCCATGCCATATTGCGAGCTTACCAGTGAGCGTTAACGTTCAATGCCACAGTTCACGTCACATGCACATCAAGCTATAAGGAGAAAATTATGAGCAAAACTTATCATTTAACAGCACCACTTACTGACGCAGATGTAATACAACTTAAAGCGGGCGATATTGTTTATTTAACAGGCGTTGTCTATACAGCACGTGACGCTGCACATAAAAAATTGATTGATCTTTTAGATGCAGGTCAAGCACTTCCTTTTGATATGAAAGGCGCGGTAATCTATTTCGTTGGACCAACTCCTCCAAAACCAGGTGATCCAATCGGTAGTGCAGGTCCTACAACTTCTTACAGAATGGACTCATTCTCTCCAAGACTTATCAATGAGCAAGGTCTTAAAGGTATGATTGGTAAAGGAAAAAGAAGTCAAGAAGTTCTTGATGCTTGTGTAAAATCAAAAGCAATTTATTTTGGTGCAACCGGTGGAGCAGGTGCTTTACTTGCACGTCAAATCAAAAAAGCTGAAGTCATTGCCTACCCAGAATTGGGACCTGAAGCTATCAGAAGACTTGAAGTGGTTGATTTTCCTCTTACGGTTATTAATGACACGTTTGGAGCAGATCTTTATAAAATCGGTCGTGCACAATACGAAGTGTTTTCATAGTCCTTCATTCTATAAGAGAGAGTCCGTATTGGTTCTCTCTTATGTTCTTTAAATACTAAAATTTTTATCAAAATCTATTTGGAATTTTTGTTTTTTGGAGTGTTTTTCGATAAAATTTTTATTCTTTTGTTTTATCGGTGATAAAATATCACATATAAAGCATTATATTGTTTCAATGAGGTTAAAACGATGTGTTATGGTTGGCTTAATACGTTAAGTCTCAAAATATATAAAGAGTGATAAAGGATAATGTATGAAAGTTAGTGTCGGTTATGGAAAAGATGAAAAATTTGAGCTTGATATTAATGATAAACAGTTAGTAGGTGTGTACAACCCGAATAGTGTTACAAAAATTGACTCCAATAAAGCAATTGATGAAGCATTAGCCCATCCTCTTGGTAAGGAGAGCTTTGATCATTTTTGCGACACAAATGAGCGTATTGTTTTCATTGTCAATGATGGCACACGCCCTACTCCAACGCGTAAAGTGCTCGCACGTATCTATCCAAAAATCAAAGATAAAGATATTTACTTTATCGTAGCCACTGGTTGTCATAGAGCACCAAGTGAGGAAGAGTGGCATTTTATCTTGGGTAAAGAGATTTATGAGGATTTAAAAGCTAAAAATCGTCTCTGGAGCCATGATTCACACAATGATGCAATGGTGTATCTTGGAAAATCCACCAACGGTACGGAGATGTACCTCAATAAAATCGTAGCAGAAGCTAAAAAAGTGTGTGCAATTGGTTCGGTTGAACCACATTATTTTGCAGGCTACACAGGTGGAAGAAAAGCATTTTTACCGGGTGTTGCGGCGTACGATACGATTCAGCAAAACCATCTTTTAGCCCTTCACCCTAATGCCCAAGCCCTATCTTTAAAAGGTAACCCCGTACACGAAGATATGATGGATGCAATGGGTGTGCTTAAACATATTGATGTGTTTGCCATTATGACTGTTTTAGATAGCGACCACGATATTTGCGCGGTTACTGCGGGTGATTTGAGTGATTCATTTTATGCTGGTATCGATAAAGCGGATGAAGTTTTTTGCGTAAATATCCCCCAAAAAGCGGACATTGTCATCTCTGTTGCGCCGTATCCTATGGACATTGACCTTTATCAGTCTCAAAAAGCA
>JAVHRG010000187.1:0-2883 GCA_036171535.1 Sulfurospirillum sp.
CATAAAGGCAAGTAGTGAACCTATAGAAAAGGCTAAAATCGCAGCAAGTCCTGATACTTCAAGCGTAACAATTAAACCTTCAAGTAAAGGCCCCATGTGCAGTGATGTTTTTTTAGCAAGGGTGTCACGTTCATAAACGCTATCGCCGTCTTTAACATTAAGGGAATATCCATTTTCTAGTTTTATCTCTTTGCTATCATCTCGTCCTTGAATGATCAAAGATGTTCCATGTATTTGTATCGTTCCATCAAGTGGAGCGACTATGGTATCTGTTTTTTCGTACGCGAAGTATTGAGGAACACTGGTCCATTTCCAAATATAGTTCATATTGGATGCAGCAACAAAGAGCAAGTACCCAATGGCAACATAAAAAGCAACGGCCACTATGTGGCCGAATGCTTTATTGTGCAAAAGATTTTGTTTTCCTTTTGCCACTGCTTACATTACCTTTTTTTGCCAAGCGGTATCTGTGAACCATCTGTCATAGATTTTTTTGTAAGTACCATCATTTTGTGCTTGGTTCAAGAAGTTATTAAGCCAGTTAAGAAAATCTGGATCCCCTTTACGAATTGCAAAACCAAGAGGTTCATACGTTAATTCTTCATCTAAGTGAACAATTTTACCTGTAGCCCCTTTTTCAGCAAAGAAGATCGCATTGTATGGTTTATCATAGACCATTGCATCTGCATTACCGTTAAGCACTTCTTGTGCTGCGTCAGCTTCTGTTTCAAAAGTTCTGATTTTAGCTTTTTTAAACATTTTACGTGTTGCAATCTCACCGGTTACACCAATTTTAGTTACGATAGTATATTCTGGTTTATCCAAATCACTCCACTTCTTGCCTGCATGTTTTTTAGAAGCAAGAATGGTTTGTCCAACACTGATATATGGATTTGCAAAGTTGATTTTGAGGTTTCTCTCTTGTGTAATAGTCATACCAGACATAATGATGTCATATTTACCTGTTAAAAGTCCTGCAATGATACCATCCCACGCGGTTGGAACCAGTTGAAGTTTAACGCCCATAGCTTTTGCCATTTCATTTGCCATATCAACATCAAATCCGATGATATTACCCTGTTTGTCTTTCATTTCAAAAGGCATGTAACCAGGTTCTAAACCAACGGTTAAAACACCTTTTTGAACGATACTGTTAAGGGTTGATTTTTGCCATAGGTTGATATCATCAGCCATAACATTAATGCCAAGCATTACAAGTAATGCGACTAAAATTTTTTTCATTGCTACTCTCCTTAGGGGTTTGTTTTTTAATGTGTTAATATTTCTTGTAAAAATTTCTGCGCACGTTCCGTTTTTGGATTGGCAAAAAAAGCTTCTGGCGTGGCTTCTTCAATAATGACTCCCTCATCCATAAAGACGATACGATCGCAAACTTCTTTGGCAAAGCCCATTTCATGGGTCACACAAACAATGGTAAAGTTTTCGTGTGCAAGTTCACGCATAACGTCCAATACTCCACCGATCATCTCAGGATCAAGTGCTGAGGTGGGTTCATCAAATAAAATAATTTTAGGTTTCATGGCAAGTGTTCTGGCAATGGCCACGCGCTGTTTTTGACCACCACTGAGCTCATTTGGGTAACCTTCTGCTTTATGCACAAGTCCGACACGTTCTAAGAGCTTAAGCGCTTCTTCATTTGCATCGTGTTTACTCATACCTTTAACTTTACGTTGCGCGATCGTAATATTTTCTAAAATGGTCAAATGAGGAAAAAGATTGAAGTGCTGAAAAACCATTCCTGTTTCAGCACGGACTTGGTTAATATTGGTTTTTTTAGTATATAAATCGAAACCATCAATGACAATTTCACCATTGTCGATCTCTTCTAGTCTGTTGATACAGCGAATAAGCGTTGATTTACCGCTACCACTAGGGCCACAAATGACAACAATTTCACCTTCAGTAACGGAAAAATTAATATTTTTAAGAACATGAAAAGTACCATAATATTTATTGACATTTTCCATGCGAACAATAGCTTGACTCATTCAAACCTTTCTTTCGTTAAGTGGGGCAAATCATAATTGTAGCAGTAGAATATAAAAGTAAGATAAAGGGCTTTGACAGTTGAAAAGGTCAAAATTATTAATTACAAGAAGGCACATTACCGCTATCACTGGCAAAAGAACTTAAAAAATGATATAGATTGGTAATATCTTTCTCCGTAGTAATTAAAGGGGCATTGGGACAGAGATCTTTAATTGCAAGAGAAAGTTGGTTAGTGTCATAAAACGTTTTCCATTCATTTATGGTATGCTTTTTCCCCATAATTTCCCCGTTAAAACCACAAACAGGTTTTAAATATTGTGCGTAAAATACTTTTCCTTTTACGGTACTTGCATAAAGAGATGTCGAAAGCAAACAGGCACCAAAGAGTATGGTGCAGATGATCTTTCTCATATCAATCCTTTAAAGGCTATTTTTGTAATTTTGAGACGTAGTTTGCAACTTCGTTTAAATCTTCCATATTCATATTCTTGACTTGTTTAGACATGACTAGCGTTGTACTATGGGTTTTGAACTCACTCTCTTTATAAAATTTTAGGCTTTCCATCAGCTCTGCTACACTCTGGCCCGCAATGATGCCACTTTTGCCAAAGGCTTTATTTCGACCATCTGCTCCATGACAGCCTGCACATTGTTTAAAAAGTGCTTCGCCATTATTTTGAGCCTGTAAAAAAGAAGAGAGAAGGAGAATTGTGAGAAGGGAATTTTTAATGTTTAGCGCCATGACCAAAAGCCTCCAATATTAAAGAAGTATAAAAATATTTTACTAAATTCGATTATATCATGTTATTGTTAGGGAGATAAATAAAAAAAATTTTTTCGCAAAATTTTAATTTGCATGTGCTGTATTTTCAC
>JAVHRG010000188.1:0-2879 GCA_036171535.1 Sulfurospirillum sp.
TATGCAGGGATAAGGAGAATACCTTCGACCGCACTCAGAATACTAATGGCAGGGGTAATAACACCATCGCCAATCATTAAAGAAAGCCCTAGAAATCCTAAAACGGATACGATAGAGACCGTCTTTGCACTTTTGAGGTGTGGCGTTAACATTTGAATCAAAACAACAGTACCGCCTTCTCCTTTTGCACTCAAACTCGTGGCTAACCATGCATATTGAATCGTAACAAGAATAGTTAATGCCCAAAAGACAAATGACAAAATACCATATATGCTAACGACTGTTGGCGGAACAATAAGAAAAATAACTGCTAAGGTATAGATAGGACTTGTACCAATATCGCCATAAACAACACCAAGTGCCTTTATAACCATCATCTCATTTTTAATACGCTCTTTTAACGTCATATTTATTCATCCTTCGTGGGCGGGAAAATACTTTTTTTCTCTTGCCTAAAAAAAGAGCAAGAGCTTATTCTAGTGCTTACAATATTAAATTTTACTAAAAGCAACAAAAGGAGAAAAAAAGAAAAAGATACCCATAAGATTTAAGATGATTAAAATCTCATTTTAAGCTTACATGTAAACGTTCCTGCACATATTTAACGTATTTAATTTTTATTTTTGTGTATAATTCCACTTAATTAAATTTTGGGATATTGATGAAGTATAGTTTGAATTTAGCCTTTTCCTTGCACTCTGATACTAAATTCGCAAAAGCTTCTTCAAAGCCTAGATTATAAGCACATCCCTATTAGAAAAGTTCACCATGCTACCACATACTTATAAAAAAATTTTTATCATTTTCAAACGCAAATTTCACAAAAGCCGTATCCTCCAAATATGCCTTATATCAGCCCTTTGGTTTATTGCCGAAGAGATTTCACTTCTTTGTCATCTTCCCATCCCTGGTGGCGTTATAGGATTGCTCTTGGTACTGATACTTCTACAGTTTGAGATTTTGAGTATTCGCTCGTTAGCACTTGGGGCTGAATGGTTTTTAGCTGAAATGCTTCTTTTCTTTATACCAGCAGTACCCGCTGTACTTAACCATCAAGAATTTTTTGGCTGGACAGGTTTAAAAATCTTAGCCATCATTATTTTAGGAACTATCATCGTGATTATTGGCACCGCTTTTATCGTCGATTTTTGTTTTTATAAACTAGAAAAACATACAGAAGATGAGAATATACAATGAATTTTGACGCATTTCTTACCTACCGCTCTCTTTTAATGGCGGCAGAAGTGACACTTTTATGGTCAGTAGTAACCATAGGGCTCTATTGGCTCTCTAAGGTTTTTCACCGCCGCTATAAACGCTGGTGGACAGCCCCTATTATCATTACACCGATACTCTTAATCATCATCACGATTGTATCGCACACCAATTACAATGTTTATATAAGCGGTACACACTGGCTCATTGCCTTGCTTGGACCTGCCACGGTTGCTTTTGCTGTTCCTATCTATAGACGTAAAAATATCATGCTTTTATACTGGCGAACACTGAGCATTGGCGTTATTTTTGGCTCCATCCTCTCTATTGCCTCTGCGTGGTTTTTAGCTTCCGCGGTAGGGATTGAGAGTACGCTTCGTTTAAGCCTTTTACCTCGCTCCATCAGCACCCCTTTTGCCATGGTTATTTCAGGAGAGATTGGTGGCACGCCAGAATTAACGGCTATTTTCGTGATACTCACAGGGATTTTTGGTGCCTCTTTTGGGCAGTTAGTGCTCTATTGGCTACCGCTTAAGTCAAAAATGTCTCGCGGTGCCTCTTTTGGGTTAGCAGCACACGTCGTGGGTTCTAATAAAGCTTATGAGTTAGACAACGAAGTTGGGACTATTGCAGCATTGGTCATGGTCTTAACAGGTATTTTCAATGTTCTTATCGCACCTTTACTAGAGATAATCTTAACCTAAGCCTTTGGTAAAGTATCTTTCTTACGGAGTGCTTTGACACCCTTTTCAATTGCATAAAGCAATTGATCTATCTCTTTTTTGGTATGGGTATAATGGATAGAGATACGTAACCAACCCGGTTTTTCATCGAAACTTTGTCCATCGACAAGATGTAAAAGGTCATGCCCATAGGGACCTGCACAACTGCACCCTGCTCTGGTTTGAATGCCAAACTGATCGGAGAGATACTGCGAGATATCATAAGGATTGATGCCTTCAAAATTCAGTGAGAAGATAGGAAGTTTATCTTGTGAATATTTACAATAGAGTTTAACCCCTTCAATCACGCGAAGCCTAGAACCAAAATAAAATTTGAGTTCCTCTTCTTTTGCATGAATCTTCTCCAAACCGATTTCATTACGAAGGTTATAGGCTAAAGAGGCACGTATAAACTGCAAAATAGCAGGAGTTCCTGCATCTTCAATCAATTCAATATCACTTAGATACGTATGTGAAGTACGAGAGACATAGCCAACCGTGCCACCCCCTGCAAACGTCGGTGTTGTTTCGGTACAAAGTTCTTTTTTCATCACCAAAACACCACACGCACCCACCCCACCCAAAAGTTTGTGAGGAGAGAGAAACAAGGCGTCATAGTAGTGACAGTCAACATTGATGTAAGGAGACGCCGCTGCTGCATCAAGACACAAGATACCGTTATACTGTTTGATCAGTTTATAGATACTTTTATAATCACTCACAATGCCTGTAACATTCGAAGCGACTGAAAAGGAGGCGATGATCTCACGCTCTTTATTGGCTTCAAGACTACGTTTCAAAAAATCCATATCAATTTTTTCATCTTGATCGAGGGGTATACGTATCACTTCACATAACCCTTCACGAAAGCTCAGTTCATTAGAGTGGTGCTCATACGGTCCCACAAAAACCAAGGGAAGGTTTTCGGGTTTACAAGTAAAA
>JAVHRG010000189.1:0-2853 GCA_036171535.1 Sulfurospirillum sp.
AACCTATCGCGTATACGCCTTTTGGAGAGATCGCCTCAGGGCTTTTTATGGGGCTTTTTATTCTTTGGATTGCCTTTTTCATTCAAGCGGACACGCTTACCATGCGCGTGGTGCTCATCTCACTGCCCATCGGTTTTTTAGTGGGTGCGATCAATATGGCAAACAATATTCGAGACTTAGACAACGACCAAGAAAAAGGACGACGCACTTTGCCCATCGTTTTGGGATACGAACAAGCCGTAAAAGTCTTTAGCTACGTCATCGCCACTGCCTATCTGTGGATGGTCGGTTTAGTTTTGACGCACGTCATCTCGTTTTGGGCATTGCTGGTTTTCTTGAGCTTCCCCAAAGCGTTGCGAGCCATCCTTGGCTTTAAAATCAAAAGAACCGCTCTTGAGCTAATGCCCGCCATGCAAGCCACCGCACAACTTTCAACCCTCTTTGGACTGCTTTTGTTTGTAGGAATTATTTTGGAGCATGTGGTTTAAGTAGGCATTGAAAAGCAATCAATGATCACCTTTCAACTTCATAAAAATCTAATTTATAATGTGAAAATTCAAGATTGAGCTCCGCTTTCTCTCTATGGTTACTTTAATTACCAATTAATAAAAAGCAAAAAGGGCAGGCTCCTTTAAATAGTTTTTACTTTCTTTCTCCAATTTTCTTACATCTAAAAATAATAAATGAAAGGAAAATATAAAAAGTAGCCTGTCAGCTTTATTTCGGCATACATTAAATTAACTCATACTCTTCATTAACCAGTCTTTGACATCAGATACCTCAATATTGTGGCGGAAATTGAATGTTGATGTTTTTTCCCAAGCTACGCCATCGGGTCTTGCAAAAGCAATTCTGTATTTGGCAGCTACGCTGTTTTCATCTTTCTTTATTGCTTTAGTTAAGTCGCTTATAGAGAGTAACTCTCTTTTGAACGGTTCACCTACGACATGTTCAGTTGTATTGGCTAGCTCTTCATACGAGAGTGTATCGCCTGCAACAAAAACTATTTCGTTCTTGATCTTAGGTACAAAAAAAACAATCTCCGCGGTTAATCGACCAATATCTTCAGGGGTTGTAACCGTGATTTTATAATTCCAATCTCCCAGTGCATGAACTATTTTTTCTTTAAGATCGACGATTCCAAAATCGGAAGAGTAGAGGTAACTGGTAAAGATTCCCGTAGAGACGATTATCCAGTCAGTTGTGTTTTGAGAACGTAATAATTCTCGAACATCATATTGTTCATCCCATACAGGTTGTCCGCTTCCTTTTCCAACAATATCATAGTCAACACCAAACTGCCAAGGCACATAGGTGGGAACCTGAGCGTTCAGCACTGCTTTGGTAATCTTAATCTGTGTTCCTTGCCCACCTACAAAACCACTACAATTAATGATTGTCCCAAATTTAGAAAAAATCCCGCTAAGCGTTGCTATTGAATCTTTTTCTAGGTCACCCGTAATAACACCTATATGATTCATTTCAAAGTCACAAAGGCGTTGAATTTTGCGTTTATCGGATGATTCTATTGATTCCTTTTTGAGTAAAACATTAAGGGATCCTTGATTTGTTTTTAACTTTTTAGCAAATGCGTCTATCATTGCCAGACCTAGTTCTCCAGCTCCAATAATAAGAATGCTATCATTCATTTGTTCTCCTTTATTTATTCATATGCATCTGGTTAGTATATTTTTTACACCAAATTATGTAAATAGAAATTTCTATAAATTGTATGCATAATTCTATAAAGCAGCTTACCGTTAAAATGAAATACATTGGAAATATGTTCAGATTTTTGAGATTTAATGCATAGTACCAATTCAAGATATGAAGAGTAGAGATTTATTCTAAATCATACTCTTCATAAGATGCTTTTGTATCCTTTGGAGAAAAGCCAAAGTATTTTTTAAACTCCCTACTAAAATGAGAAATATTGTCATATCCCACTTTGATAGCCACTTCATTTACTTTTAGTTTTTCTTGAATCATTAAATCTCTCGCTTTTGTTAAACGAATCTTTTTTATATACTGCAAAGGGCTATGTGCCGTAATATTTTTAAAATGCGTATAAAAAGAAGCGACACTCATATCTTCTTTTCGTGCTAGAGATTCTATATCGAGATCGTTTGCAAAGTCATTATGTATCGTTTGTAATGTTCTTGCAATTTTTGCTTCTTTTGAAGATTGATCAAATAATTTATAGAGAAATTTTGAATTTTCACCTTTTAAGACCCTATAAAACAGTTCCCTCAGAAGTGCTTTACCTAAGATTTTTGATTCCTCTTTTGATTTTATAACTTCTATCAATCGATATAAAATATTTTCTATTTCGGGCGTCACTCTATCTACAAATGTTCCTTGCAGAGTATCCGTATCTTGCAGAAGAAACTCTGGCGATAACTCTTGTATCAGTTGATGTATTTCATTCGAATCAATTGAAATAATCATATTTATCATTGGCTCTGCCTCAGAAGCACAATCTGTTTGACTTTCCAGTGGTAGTTTTGATGAAGCCACTAAATAATTACTTTCATTATATTCTAAAGTATGGTTATTTAATTTAACCGTTTTACTATTTTGAAACGTAAACACAATCCAGTTATCATAAAGACAAGGGCTTAAAACCATGGGTGTGCTTATTTTCAATAGTTTTACTTCATCTATAAACGTATTGTAAAACCCATCTTTTTTTAAAAATGTATTAAGCTGATTCACGATTGCTTTATTCATGAAGAAAATAACCTTTTTATTTCTTATCTATCTTTACTATTCTTGAAGAATAATAGCGTAATATAAAATATGACTAGCGGCTGATTAATCATGTAAAAAAATAAAAAGTGAGTCTGGCTAAAA
>JAVHRG010000190.1:0-14088 GCA_036171535.1 Sulfurospirillum sp.
ATGAAGTGGTTAAAACACTCATTGAAGCCCTTCTATTAGTTGTTATTATTGTCTACATGTTCTTGCAAAATATGCGTGCGACAATCATTCCGATTTTGGCGATTCCTGTTTCGATCATTGGTTCGTTTGCGGGAATGTATGCCCTTGGGTATTCGATTAACCTTTTAACGCTTTTTGGGCTGGTGCTTGCCATTGGTATCGTTGTCGATGATGCTATTATCGTTATTGAAAACGTTGAGCGTATCTTACATTCTGAAAAAGACATTACCGTCAAAGATGCAACGATTAAAGCGATGCAAGAAGTAACTGCTCCTGTTGTAGCGATTGTGCTTGTATTGTGTGCTGTTTTTATCCCTGTATCATTTATGGGTGGTTTTACAGGACAAATGTACCAACAATTTGCGATTACCATCGTCATTTCGGTCATTATTTCAGGTATGGTCGCGTTAACGTTAACTCCTGCATTATGTGCCATTTTTCTTAAGAAAAAAGAGCCAAAACCCTTTTGGTTTGTCAAAAAATTTAATGAATTTTTTGATGCCTCAACGAACTGGTTTACCAGTGGCGTTAGTTTGGTGGTGCGCCATGGAATAATCAGTTTGATTATCTTTGCAGCACTGATGGGTGTGACATATGAACTTTTCCAAAAAGTACCGACAAGCCTTGTGCCGATGGAAGATAAAGGTTTCTTGCTAGCAGTGGCTGCGTTACCACCAGCTTCTTCACTCAATCGTACAGAAGGGGTGAGTGATGAATTGAGCAAGATTACCGCCAAAATTCCTGAAATCGAATATACCATTGCTATTTCAGGGTTTGATCTTATTAGTGGTGCGGCCAAAACCAATGCCGCAACATCCTTTATCAACCTGAAAGATTGGAGTGAGCGAAAAGCGGCAAATCAAAACTCAGAAGTACTCAGTGGCGCGCTAAACGGTGCTTTTTTTGGTGTGCCTGATGCCACCATCTTTGCACTGAATCCTCCACCGATTATGGGACTAAGTATCTCAGGTGGTTTTGAAATGTATTTGCAAGATCGAACGGGTGGTTCACTTGAAGAGCTCGGCAGAATTACCAATGCGATTGTTGCCAAAGCGAGACAAAGACCTGAACTTACGATGGTGAGAAGTACCTTTGATACGGCTGTACCTCAATTTAGTGTTACATTAGATCGTGAAAAAACGAAAGCGTTAGGTATTTCAATCAAAGATGTCTTTACGACATTACAATCAACGTTTGGCGCCTATTACGTCAATGACTTCAACCTTTTTGGACGTACCTATCAAGTCAATGTTCAATCAGATGCTGATTTTAGAGAAAAACCTGAGGATATGAAAAATATCTTTGTGAAATCAAACACAGGAAAATTGATTCCTATCAGTTCATTGGTCACGTATGAGCGTACTATTGGACCGGATATTGTGGATCGTTTTAATATTTTTACAGCGGCTAAAATTGTCGGTGAGCCAAAACCTGGTTATACATCAGGGGATGCGATTAAGGCGATTGAAGAAGTGGTTAAAGAAGTTGCACCTGAAGGCTATACCACAGGGTGGGCTGGAACGTCATTCCAAGAAAAAGAGATGGAAGGTAGTGGCTCACAAGCGTTTATCTTCGGACTCGTCTTTATCTTCTTGATTCTATCAGCACAGTACGAGCGATGGTTGATGCCTCTCGCAGTTATTACCGCTGTTCCGTTTGCTGTCTTTGGAGCGATTATGGCGGTTTATTTACGAGGACTGAGTAACGACATCTATTTCCAAATCGGTCTTTTGGTACTGATCGCTTTATCGGCTAAAAATGCGATTTTGATCGTTGAGTTTGCAATGCAAGCCCAAGAGAAAGGTAAGTCAATTTTTGATGCAACCCTTGAAGCAGCACGTTTACGTTTCCGTCCGATTGTGATGACATCACTTGCCTTTACCATTGGTGTTTTACCTTTGGCGATCAGCTCAGGTGCCGGTGCGGGAAGTCGTCATGCGATTGGTACAGGTGTTATTGGTGGTATGATTGCCGCAACAACAATTGCGATCTTCTTTATTCCACTCTTTTACAACTGGCTCGCGCAGCTCAATGCGAAGTTTTCACGTAAAGGAAAAAAAGATGAAGAATAGTCTTTATTACAGTGCTGTACTAGCCTTAATTCTAAGTGGATGTTCGCTCTCTCCAGAGTTGAACGTCCCCACAACACAGTTTCCTGAGGCGTACCGTGCAGATGTGAAGAGTGAAACACCGTATGTCGATGCAGCATGGTGGAGTAATTACCATGATGCAAAATTGACCGCTTTAATTGAAGAGGCTTTAGCGAATAACTATGATCTTCAATCAGCGATGGCCAATATCTCTTTGGCACGTGCAACGCTTTCACGAAGTACATCGGATCGTTACCCAAGCCTTGATGTCCAAGGTTCAGGTCAGAGAATTAGAAGCAGTGCCGATACCTTTAACTCTAAAGCGCATAATACGTACAATGATTTTTCACTCAGCGCCGTTCTTAGTTATGAGCTTGATCTTTGGGGTAAATACAAAGAAGCTGAAGCTTCTTCTCGTGCTTCGTTGATTGCTACGTATGCGGCAAAAGACACGGTAAAAATCTCTTTAGCTTCCAGTGTTGCGGATAGTTACTTTACACTCATTAGTTTGTATGAGCAACTGGATATTACCAATGAGACAATACAAGCAAGAGAAGAGGGGCTTAAACGCAATGAGGCAAAGTACACTCTTGGTGCTATTTCTAAAGGCACTCTTGCCTCCGATCGTGCAGAGCTGAACAGTGCTCAGATTACGAAAGATGCGCTAGAGCAAGCGATTTTACTCCAACAAAGTGCGCTGGCTGTTTTAGTGGGTAAATCACCCGAAGCCATAGCGGCATTTAGCAAAGACGGCTTGCCTCGCATTTTACCAAGCGATGTCAACGTGCCTGCTAATTTGCCTTCTGAGCTTTTAAGTAAACGTCCTGATATTACCCAAGCCGAAGAGAATTTAAAAGCAGCCAATGCCAACATCGGTGTGGCACGAGCGGCTTATTTTCCAAGTATTAGCCTCTCAGGTGCACTTGGGTTTGAGAGTACACAGCTTTCCAATTTGATGAAATCCCAATCAGGGATGAACAGTTTTGGTGGAAGCCTTGCCTCACCACTGTTTAATATGGGAAAAACCAGTTCCAATGTGGAGAGTGCAAAAGCCAATAAAGAGTTAGCAGAGATTGCGTATGCAAAGACGGTTCAACAAGCATTTCAAGATGCCTATGATGCCCTTAACAAACGACATACGCTCACTCAAAAACTAGAGCATCAGCTCTCCTATGAGAAGAATATTGAGCAAGTGTACTTACTCGCTAAAAAACAGTATGAAAATGGCTATGGCGATTATTTAACGCTCTTAGATGCAAAGCGTAATCTACTCTCAGCTAAACTCGCTACATCACAAACGAAGCAAGCTTTGCTTAGTTCAGGTGTGTCTCTTTACAAATCACTCGGAGGTGGTTGGGATAAAGAGGTGTTTGAGCGACACGCTGATACCCTTTAACTGCTTTACATGTAAACGTCTAAACTTTCTGTTTGGACGTTTACATTTTTAGTCAAAACTTCTTTAAATGTAAACGTAAAAAGCGTTTACATCGCTTCTTTTTCACCATTTTTCTATAAACCTTATATCAATAGTTATGATTGCATCAATACTAAAAATAAAAAATGAACAAATATGCAAAAAAAGACTCTTTGAAGAACCTTTCTTTGATTAGAATTCTTTTCAAAATTCAAATAAGGTTAAAAAATGAAATTCAAGTTTTTTGTTCTGAGTGTTTTTGCATTATGGTGTTTTACTGTTCATTTTGTTTATGTTGGAAGTTGTCATACGTGTAATGAAACAATTCAATTCCATACACAAAACTTAATTAGTACGAATGTGATTAGTACCAATGTAAATTAGATAAATCATTCGATATTCTATGTGGCGTTTGTGATATTAAATTCGCTCATATACGTTCTATAAAGTAGGGGAACCCAGCTTTTTTGGAGCTTTGGGTTGTACCTACTCTCCACAGCGGCCGCTTTAAAAAAGCTCTTCCATAACGCTTTAAATGTCTCCTCTTCACTTGAAAATATGGGAGTATCAAAGGCGGCGATAGAGCGAATTTCTCGTAGTTCATCGTTTTTGACAAAGGCAAGAGCGCGTTTGACATCGTGGATGATAAAAGGGATCTTTCCTAAGCGTTTGCAAAAATGATCCCCTAAAAAAGGGACAATATTAAATTTTGTCTCAATTTTGGCATACAATGTGCCATCTTCTAGCTCCTCAAAGCGGGTAAAGCCGTACATTTTATGGACAAAACACAAGAGCTCTTTTTCAAGGTTTTGAATGAAAAACAAAGAAGGATTGGTAATATTACGAAGCTCTTTTAGATTTTTAAACCCGATGCGAATGTACTCCAACAATGCCATCTCATACTCCCTTGAATCGCATAAAAAGATATTAAAGATGGTATGTTGTTGCTCTTTGGTGAAATGCTTTGTGATGGCATCTAAGACTTTGCGCGATTTTACTTCATCGGTAAAAATTTCATGAAAACGCTCAAATAAAAGTGATTCTGGCATCTTTTTGACAATGGAGCTTACCTGTATCTTTTCATAATAAACTTCATACACCAAGGACAAAAAGCCTTCAAAACTGCCATCATAGAGTAAGATCATCACAGCTCCCCTGTGTAGATGGAGGTGTCAAAGAGCGTAGGTTGAATGATGTTTGAACCTTGGTGAATGAGGGCGAGTTTGATTTTTTCGGTGTAAAGACTGGAACTTCGATGAAAATCTTTTCCGGCGATGATGAAATAACGCGCTTTCTTAAGCGATATTTTAAGCTGTACGAGGTCTTCAAAGCAGAGCTTTTTAAATCGTCTTGCTTGTAAAATTTTCAAAGCCCCTCGTATTCCAATACCGGGGATGCGAACTAAAATCTCTTGAGGTGCAAGGTTGACATCAACGGGAAAAAAGTGAAGATTGGAGAGAGCCCAAAATGTTTTGGGATCAAACTGTATGTCAAGGTTTTGATTTTCGCTCAAAATCTCATCGTAACTAAAACCATAAAAACGCAACAACCAATCGGCTTGATAAAGCCTATGTTCACGAAGCAGAGGAGGCTTGGAAAGTTCTGGAACAGGAAGGTGTTTGTGGTTATTAACTGCAATGTACGCGGAGTAATAAACTCGTTTTAACAGTGCTTTATCATAGAGTGCTGAAGAGAGTTTGAGAATCTCAAAATCACTCTCACTGGTTGCCCCAATAATCATCTGTGTGCTCATCGAAATAGGCTTAGCACTTCGTTGCATCGTGATGTCTCGAGCGTGTTTCAGTGGTGAGAGAAGCTTCTCTTTGGTTTTATCGGGTGCAAGTAGGGCGAGGCTTTTTGCACTTGGAAGTTCGATGTTGGAGCTGACACGGTGCGCTAAAAGTGTCGCTTCTTCGATGAGTTCTTTAGACGCTCCAGGGATAAGTTTAACGTGGATATAGCCATTAAATCGGTACTCATGGCGTAGTATTCGCAATGTTTGAAGGAGTAAGCTCATCGTGTGATCTTCATTTTTGATGATGCCAGAGCTTAAAAAGAGTCCTTCGATGTAGTTGCGTTTGTAAAAATTAATGGTAAGGTCTGCCAGTTCTCGTGGGGTAAATGCGGTTCTGGGGGTGTCATTGCTCACACGGTTGATGCAGTACGCACAGTCATAAATACAAACGTTTGTCAACAAAACTTTCAAAAGCGAAACACACCTGCCATCACTCGTAAAACTGTGACAAATACCACTGGTATGCGCACAGCCAAGCTCGCCTGTTTTGTAGTTGTTCTCACTGCCACTGGAGGAGCATGAGACGTCATACTTGGCGCTGCCTGCTAAGAGGGAGAGTTTATCTTCGGTTGTAAGTTTCATGCGAGCATGGTACGATTTTTTTACATGTAAAGGCTAAAATATTTCAAAATGAAATGTGAGAGAGTTTATTTTTGCCTCGTATGAGGTAAGCTTGAGTGCCATAGTGGCTAATGTAGTCTCTTGAGCTTTGCCCAAGAGACGCGTAAAAATAGATTATTTAATAAATTCAACTGCCTCGTTAAAGGGTATGCGAAGCTGTGTGGATTGTGGGTTGATGCGATAGCCTAAAGGAAGTACCATAGAGACTTGGTATTTGCTTGTATCGAGTCCCAAAACTGCTTCGACTTTCTCTTTTTCATAGCCTTCAATCGGACAAGAATCGATGCCAATATATGCCGCTGCTGTCATCATGTTGCCCGCTGCAATATAGCTTTGTTTTGACGTCCAAGCGTAGATATTTTTATCGGAACTGAGCGTTTCTTTGAGATGATTAGCGTAGAGGTTGATGTAAAAGTCTTTTTTCTCTTGGGGCATTTCGCGTCGTGCAAAACGCTTCATAGGAATGCCACTTTCTACTTTGACCGCGTCAATCGCCGCTAGAATAATGACAAGATGTGAACTGGTCGTAATTTGCGGTTGATCCCAGCATACGGGGCGCAGTTTTGAACGAAGTTCATCGTTGGTGATGACCAAAAATTTCCAAGGCTCCATCCCAAAAGAAGAGGGCGATTTGTGACCTGCTTCTAGGATAAAGTGCATCTGTTCTTCCGTTATCTTTTTTGTTTCGTCAAATAATTTGCACGCATGGCGAAAATCCATCGCTTTTGTAAAATCATTTTGCATTATTTACTCCTTGGTGTATTAATTCTAAAAAGCATTATAAGGTGTATAAACTTTAAGTATGCTTACTTTACTTTATGTAAGTAATGATGTTTTATATCTATTGTGGTATAATAACACAATAAAGGACAAAGCGATGTATTATATTAATGAAAAAGAGTATAACTGCTCAGTAGCTGTCACGTTAGATGTATTTAACGATCGGTGGAAACTTGCGATTATTTGGCACTTGTTGGAAAAAGATAAGCGTTTTAAAGAACTCAGTGAAGACATTCATGAAGTTACCCAAAAAACTTTAACAATTAAGCTCAAAGAACTCGAAGAGAAAAAGATTATTTTGCGTCATGCGTATGCTGAAATCCCTCCAAAAGTAGTTTATTCTCTGAGTGAAACTGGAAAAGCACTCAGACCTGTTTTAGAGGCGATGTATGTTTGGGGTAAAGGCTACGTCAATGCCCATGGTACGGTCAGTGAAGACGTAAGTTGCGAATCTGCTGTTGCACAATTATTGGACAAAAAGTAAGAATGCTCTTAAAAAAAAGCACTTATTTTTAGCTTAATATGAAGTGTGATGTGAACATACTATAATCAAGTAAATTATTAGGAGATACAGATGAAAAACAAACAACTTTTTTTAGACGCTATGAACTTTCGCCATGCGTGTAAACTTTTTGATGGTAAAAAAATTCCCACTGAAGATTTAGAATTTATTTTAGAAGTAGGGCGTTTGAGTCCAAGCTCTTTTGGCGTCGAGCAATGGAAATTTGTCGTGGTTCAAAATCAAGCACTCAAAGAAATGATCGAAAACGTCTCATGGAATCAAAAACAGATTTCAACATGCAGTGATCTTCTCATCATTCTAGCGCGCAAAGATGTGAGAAGCAGTGATGCATATACGATCAAACAACTTAAACGTTGGGGTTTATCCGAAGATGATTTTAAAGGATTTCTTGGCGTTTACCACGGTTGGGTGGATGGAAGAGATGACCATACGATTGAGATGTGGAGCGAAAAACAGTGTTACATCGCCGCTGGAAATATGATGAGCGCAGCTGCAAGCATTGGAATTGATTCTTGCCCAATGGAAGGCTTTGAGTATAAAAAAGTTGATGCGCTTTTGGGTATTGATACGGCTGTGTATCAAAGTGCGATTGTGATTCCTTTTGGGTATCGTGCAGCGGAACAACGAGAAAAACACCGCTTGAGCCTTGATGAAGTCGTAGAATACAAAAAATAGTTTAAAAAATAATTCTCATAAAACATGTTTTATGAAGCTTTAGGGTGTGTCGGGGATTTATCCCTGACCTTAAGCAATGGGTTTTACTCATTGTTTAAGATACCGTTACGCAAACGGCGTAATATGAGCTTAAAAAATAATACGCGCTAAACCAAGCGCAAACAGTGTCAATGCGACCTCTTTAAGTGAGGGGTCGTACAAAAGTGTAAACAACGCACTGAGTAAAAGAACAATTCCGATCACAAACGGTTTGAGCGTCTGCTTTAGCTCTTTTTTGAGCCACTCTAATTGCCCCATAGAGAGTTCCACTTTAAGTTCACCATCACTGATTTGTTTGACATGGTGCAAGGTTAATGGAATGGATTTGAACTCTTTGATCAGTGTTTCTAAGATACCTTCATCCGCACCCAATGCTTTAGGGATATTCTCTTGCAAGATAGGCAAAATATCTTTAATGCCATTAAAATTTTCAATGTACGTCGTGCCTAACCCTTCAATAATCGCACTGACACGTAAGATGTAAATAGCCTCTTGTGGCAGTTTAAAGGGAAGATCACTGGTCGAGTTTAAGACATCAAAGGCAAGTTTTTGCATGTTCTCAGAGCTTAGATTTTCATTGCCAAAAATGTCAAACATGCGCTCGCTTAAAAGAGCGAGTTCACTCACAGGCGCTTCATACGCAATGGTTCCTAAACGTTTACTCGCACTGATGTAGAGTTCATAGTCTTTTTCGTTGGCTGCTTTTATAAGCTCAATGATTGCAATACGTGTTTGATTGGGAATGGTTTTGACCATACCAAAATCAAGTAAAATCAGATCACCTTTTGGGGTAATAAGCAGATTGCCCGGATGAGGATCGGCGTGGAAGTAGCCACGAAGGAGCATTTGCTCCGTATAAAACGTGATGAGTTTAGCGATAATCGCTTTAAAATCAATATTTTCTTTTTTTAAACGCTCTTTATCATCAAACCGAAATCCCTCTTCATAACTCATTACCAGTGCATCTTCGCTGCAATACGCCTCAAAAGGTTTGGGAAACAAGATGCCTGAATTTACGTAGGTACTTGAGAATTTTTGTAAGTTGTGAAGCTCCGTTGTCATATTGACTTCTTGCAGAATCATCTTTGAAAATTCAACGATGACCGCTTCAATAGAGTTTTTGGTGTAATACGAAAAAAGCGGTCGAAATAGTCCATTAAAATAGGAAATAATCGTAATGTCAGCACGCACCTGTTTTTCAATGTCGAAGCGTCTGAGTTTAACTGCAACTTTTTGTCCATTGAGTGAGGCTTGGTGGACTTGCCCAATGGAAGCCGATGCAATCGGAATGGCCTCAAAATGCTCAAACGGCATGGTAGGAAAGGCACGCGAAAGCACGATGTTTAAGTCAGTTTCTGACATCGCAGGGAGATGATCGTGCAAGGATTTGAGTTGATCTAAATACGCTGGTGTAAAAAAATCGGCTCGTGTAGCAAGGACTTGGGCCAGTTTGATGAAACTAGCCCCCAACGAAACGATGGTTTGATTTAATTTTACAGGACTCAGTGGCTTTAAAAAGAGCAAGCGCTCTTTCTTTTTCAGTAACAAATAAATACTAAGTAAAAATGAAAAAATGGCATAAACCCTTTTGGGGCTAAAAAAATGCCAATAAATCACGAAAGTTTTGATTTGAGCTCCTCAATATCACTTTTGGTTGCAAGCCCTAGCTCATCGATCACTTCTTTTATGATCTCTTTCATTTTAGCTTTGATGCGTTCATCTTCATCTTTGCCTTTTTGGCTGATAGACTCGATGAAACTTTTCGCATCGCTCGTGCTAATTTTGCCTTTCTCTTCGAGCACTTTAAGCTCTTCTTCGATCTTTTCTTTCAGGACTACCATCCCACCTAAACCCATATGCATGAACTCTTTTAACATGATGTACTCCTTTGATTTTGACTCTATTATATCACGACTTCATAACGTTTCATAACCTTATTGTGATACTTTAAATTTACTCAAAAATCGTTTTCGTGCGCTTTCATGTTCAATGATAGGCTTTGGATAGCCAGCGATGTCATGGTTCATCAAGTACGCTTCTTTATGCAGACATGCGGATGGAACATCGTGTAAAAGAGGAAGGAACCGTTTGATGTAGCGTGCTTCTTTGTCAAACTTTAACGATTGTGCATAAGGGTTAAAGATGCGAAAATAAGGTTGTGGGTCAATGCCTGTTCCTGCGCACCACTGCCATGAAAGTATGTTCGCACTCGCATCATAGTCTAAAAGATGCTTCGCAAAAAACGCTTCACCTTTTTGCCATGGCAACATCAAATGCTTTGTAAAAAAAGAGCCTACAACCATGCGTGCACGATTGTGCATCAACCCCGTACTTAGTAGTTCTGTAACCGCCGCATCAATGAGCGGATAACCCGTTTGTGCCAAAATAAAACGCTCATAGGCTTCTGCATCGTTTGAAATGGGTGGTTCATATTTGTAATTTTCCCATGCGAGCCTTGGAAAATGGTAGAGTAAGTAAGCATAAAATTCACGAAAAATCAGCTGTCTAAAAAAAGGCTCTGTGGTGTGACCTTGCTGTTTGAGTGTGATTAAAAAGCGTACCACTTCACGAATGGAAATGGTTCCAAAACGCAGATGAACGCTCAAATGTGACGTGGCATCAACATCCAAAAAATCACGTTTTTCAGCATATGCATCAATTTTACATGTAAAGATTTCCAACGCTTTTTGAGGCTCTAAAATGTTTACATGTAAAGGCTCAAAACCAATACTTTCAATTCTTACATGTAAAGGTTTTTGAGTGTGACCCTGAATGCTTAGAAATACGTTGTAGTCGAAGTTTGCAAGACTTTGTTTGCCTCTTGTGTATTCTAATGCGTAAAATTGTGTGTAAAGTGCTTTACAAGCACGATAATAAGGGGTGAAAACGAGGTAAGGTGTGCCATTTTTTTTGAGCACTTCATTAGGCTCAAAAAGGTAGCAGTCATTCAGAAAATGAAAGCTGAACATCTCTGCGATTTCGGCATCGCGCTCTTTGGCGTAATCATCGTAATCCACACTGCCATAGACTTCATCAAAGCCGAGTGTTTTGAGGTAGGTAAAGACGTCAAACGGCGTACCATAAAAGAGTGCAAGATCAAGTCCTATGGCTTTAAGATCGGCTTTGAGTTTGAGGATGTGCTCAAAAATAAACGAGACTCTTCGATCCTTTTTCTCAAGACCACGTAAAATTTTCGTATCGAAAATAAAGATGGGTAAAACTTCGCCATCCAGTGCTAAAAGCTTTGAGTCATGAATACGAAGATCGCGTCTAAACCACAGCACTTTTTTCATGATTATTTTCCTTCTTGAATGGTGGAACGCAGTGCCAAATCTTTAGGGTAGGGGTTTAAAAACTTCTGCCCAAGCAGGTACGTTGTGGTGTATTTTTGTGCTAAAAATTCGATGGTGCTCATTACGGCAATGAGTGGAATGATCTCATCACGAAACTCTTCGATTTGCAGATGCAACGCTTGTTTTTCACCATTCGTGAGCTCTTTTTTGAAAAAGCCAACCATATGTTGCAGGACATTAACCGTTTTGCTAATCGTACCTTTGTACGCGATCGTTTTTTTAAACAGTGTGAGGTACGCTTCGGTTATCTCTTTCAAGCTTTTTTTGTCGTGATTGGCGACGATTTTGCCTAAAATTCGGTAGTTTGCTTCATGTTTGCTTTGCAGTAAAAACTTATACGCGGTATGAAAAGCCACAAGCTCTTGCATGGTTTTGATGTTCTTTTGAAACTTCATCGCATCTTCATACGCAAAGAGTTGCATGACAAAGTTTTCCCTTAGCCAAGGGTCGATCAACCGTGCCTCTTCTTCGATGGGAAAATCCACAAAATGTGCTTTACATGTAAACGCAAAAAGCCCATCTTTTTTCCCTTCACTCATCTTCTCTGTGTAGTATTTGGCACTTCCAAGCCCACAACTAGGCGATTTGGACTTAAGAATAATGCCACAAATGTCTTCGGCTTGAATTTTATGCAGTTCATGTTCTACTGCATCATTCATAGCTTCTGTGACATCACTTTTTGAAAAGACGGTCAACACTTTTTTGTGTTCATCTTCAAGCACAATGCGTATGGTCTCACGCGGTGTTCCAAAGGCTAAATGTTCAGGACAAAACGGAATAAACGAAGCGTATTTACCAAGCTTGTCGGTAATAAAACGATCTCGTTGACCTGTTTTATCGTAACGAATAGGCTCGCCCAGTAAACAGGCGGAAACGGCAATTTTGAGCATGAAACTCCTTTGAAAAAAGCTATGACTATTATAGCCACTCCTTTTGATAAAAGGCTTAGTGGGGATGTGTTAAACTATGATACTAATAGTTGTCATGATATACACTTCTAACAAAGCTTCTAAAAGGAAAAAAATGGCTTGTTTAAGTAACTTAACATTATCAAGTAAACTACCAATACAAGTTCAAACTTCGATTGGTGATTTATATTTATTTAACATTAAAGTTAAAGATTTGATTAGTATTGAAAAAACGCTTGGACGAAATTTAGAAGAATTTACAAGTGAAGATTTTTTTAGACTTTGTCTACCTTTCTTTGCATATTTTAAAGAAGATTTAGTTGGTGAATCATTGGAGAGACCAGAAAAATACACATTAAAGAGTGACGAGATTAAGAAATTATCTAAAGACGAACTTGAAAAAATTGCAAAAGTTTTTTTGGAAAAGAATGGCTTCCTATTTACAGATATAAAAAATAGCATTGCAGAACAAGAAAATGGTATACCTTTTAATGATAATATTGATAAATTCTCGCTCAAACAAGATAATGAAAGTTATCTTGAATGTGTTCATAGATTAGTTTCGAAGAAATTAAAAAAGGAACAAGAACGACTAAAAAATATATTTTCTTCTTTTTCATCTAGTTTATCTAATGATATTTTAAAGACAATGAGAATTGGAGATACATTAAAAAATAGTATTGGTTCTTTAAGTCGCTTATCTAATGCAACAAAAGCTTTTAGCTCAATTTCAGAAAATATTGAACCTATTAAATACGAGCTCCCAACGTTTGATCCTTTAGAAATGGTTCGTAAACAAGAAAAAATGAGATTAGCACCTTTTAAAGATTTATCATCAAAAATGGATTCAATGATAGAAGCAGAAAGACAAACTGTATCATTTATGAATGATGTTTATAATGCGCAAGTACAAATATCAAGTGAACTGAAAATTTCTAGTGATTCGGCTAATGAAAACTCAAAACTAAATATTAAATATACACAATTTATTATTTTTTTGACTGTGATTTCAACTCTGATAACGGCACTTGCATTTGCATACCCTGTTTGGTTTGATAACAATTCAGAAAAAGTAATTAAAACTAATGAAGATATACAATCCTCAATTACTGAAACAAATAAAAAACTTGAAAAATTAACTGAGGTTCTCATCAAGCAGAATGAGATACAAAATGAACAAATAAAAATTTTAAGTGATGAAATTAAAAAATCAAAACTTCCAAATAACCCTCAATCTATGAGTAGTAAATAAAAATAGAAAAATAGGGGCAGGCAATAAAATGACCAACACCACACCAACATCCAATATCCTGATTTACCAGAGCGAAGATGGCAATACAAAGATAGAAACAAGGCTTGAAAATGAGACTGTTTGGCTTACTATTGACCAAATGGCGGAGCTTTTTCAAAAAAGTCGTTCTACTATCAATGAACATATTTTAAATATTTATGAAGAGGGTGAGTTAGACAAAGAAGTCAGTATGAGAAAAATCGGAAATTCCGATTTTTCTACCAAACCCACCAATTTTTACAATCTTGATGTCATCATCTCCGTAGGGTATCGTGTGAAGTCATTGCAAGGTACGAAGTTTCGTCAATGGGCAACGGCGAGGCTCAAAGAGTACATCGTAAAAGGCTTCACGATGAACGATGAGCTCCTCAAGCTTGCAGGTGGTGGTAATTACTTTGAAGAGCTTTTAGCACGTATCCGCGATATACGAAGCAGTGAGAAGATTTTTTGGCGCAAGGTGCTTGACATCTATGCTACGAGCATAGACTATGACCCAAAAGCGGAGCAAAGCATCCTCTTTTTTCAAACGGTACAAAACAAAATGCACTGGGCGGTTCACG
>JAVHRG010000191.1:0-2845 GCA_036171535.1 Sulfurospirillum sp.
TACTAAGTCTTCTACCACTTTTGGCCTGCGCATCGATGAGCATCACAACCAATGAGCATGTTTCTCAAGCATTAACGCCTGATGTCTTGCGTGCTCAGATTGGTTTTGAAGAGCAAAATAAAAGCGCTGATGGGATTAAAGAACATCTCAATGCCATTGTTGCTTCGGTTAAACAGTTCGACCCTAAAGGTGAGATTTGCCAGGGTGGTGGCTATTATCTTGCTCCTCGTTACACCTACAAAGATCAAAAACAGATTTTTAATGGCTACGGAGGCACGCTCTCTTTTGGATGCGATTTTAAGTCCATTGAACATTACAATGCCCTCTTAGTGGCCATTCAGAAAGTTAAAGCGCAAAGTGTTCTTATCAATCAAAGTGCTTTAACATGGGAAGTGAGCCTGAAAGCTCGCAATAGCACACGCCTTGCGATGCGTACCTCTTTGTTGCAAACAGCAACGGAGCAAGCGGTGTTTTTTTCAAAAGAGACGAAGATGCACTGCGAGATAAGTGCGGTTGCTTTTGAAGGAACTGCGCCTCAACCTGTTATGATGAAAAGTATGCTCTCACGTTCGAATGCACCCTTAAAAGAGGAGTCTGTTCCTACGCAAGAGCCCATCTTGCACGATGAAACCCTCTCTTTATCTGCAACCGTCAATTATACGTGTACCAATAAATAATCGATTTTGGTAAAGTTTTGAGTTTAATAATCCACGATATTCTCTTCATCGGAGCGGGAGCAAGCGCTTTGATGGCAGCTTCGCATTTGCAAGGGCATGATGTTGCTTTAGTCGATGCAAACCTGAAAATTGGTATGAAACTTCTTATATCAGGTGGCGGGAAATGCAATCTTACCAATCGTTTTGCAACAGCGGATAATTATCTGGGCGATCAAGCGTTTATTGCGCCCATTCTCTCTTTCTTTGATGCTTCTTCCACGCTTTCGTTTGTCAAAGAGCATCACCTTCCTTTAGAAGAACGTGAGCATGGTCAGATCTTTTGTGCCAATGGTGCTAAAGAGTTGGTCTCCATCTTTGGACGTTTGACTTCGTATTGCACGTTTTATCTTTCCACTACAGTTTTACATGTAACGAAAAATGACCACTTTGTTGTGCAGACAGACAAAGGCGAAATTCATGCCAAAAAGGTGGTGGTTTCCAGTGGAGGGCTGAGTTACGCAAGTATTGGAGCGAGTGATATTGGCTATAAAATCGCAGAGTCTTTTGGACATAGCCTTATGACTCCTTCTCCTGCACTTGTTGGGTTAACGCTTCAAAAAGAGCAATTTTGGATGAAAGAACTCAGTGGTATTGCTTTGCCTGTCACGTTACATGTCGAAGGAAAACGCTTTAGTGAAAACTTGCTTTTTGCCCACAAAGGCATTAGTGGACCAGCTGTTTTAAGTGGTTCGTTGTATTGGAAAAAAGGGAATATCACGATTGACTTTTTGCCGCACGTTAAGAGTATGGAGGCTTTATTTAAAGAACAGAGTAAAAAGCAAATTATCACAGCATTAGGGCTTCCTAGACGTTTGATTAAAGCCTTTTTAGATGCAGTGGGTATGGAAGATAAAGCACTTTCTAAATTAACGGTTCAAGAACGAGTGACACTCTGCTCTTTAAAGTCTTATACCTTTGCCCCTGCTGGAAATTTTGGCTATACCAAAGCTGAAGTGACGAGAGGTGGTGTCAAAACCGATGAAATTGATGCGTGTAGCTTTGAGAGTAAACACTGTAAAGATCTCTATTTTATCGGCGAAGTGCTTGATGTGACAGGAGAATTAGGCGGTTTTAATTTTCAATGGGCATTTGCTTCTGCTTCCTTTCTTGTCAAAGCAATTATTTGATACAATAAGTCACTTCATAGAAAAAGGGTGTGTGTGAATAGAGAAGTTTTGATGCCATTACGCAACCTTAAAATGGTTCTGCTTATTGTCTTTACCCTTACATTTACACTACTTTCTCTCATTATCTATTATCTCAATACGGCAGAAGTTGAAAAAGAGCGTGCGAAGGTCTATACGATTGCTGTGAATTACAGTAATAACATTAAAGTCAATCTTGAACGAGCTCTCTCTTCAACGTATACACTTCAAGCACTGCTGAGTCAAAATGATGATCTTTCTATCCGCAATTTTGAAGAAGTCACTGAAAATATTTTACTTGAATACCCTGGTGTCATTGAACTTGCTATTGCACCTGCAGGTATCATTACTCAAGTCGCTCCTCTTCATGGTAATGAAAAAGCCCTTGGTCTTAATTTATTTGAAGTAAAGAATCAAAACAAAGAGTCTTCTTTAGCACGGGATAGTGGCAAACTTACCTTAGCAGGTCCCCTTGAGTTAGTCCAAGGAGGTATCGGCTTAATAGGACGATTGCCGATCTTCGTAACGAAAGATAATCAAAAAAGCTTTTGGGGTATTGCTTCTTCTGTTATACGTATTTCAGAAATTTTTGATACAGCTAAAGGATTGCATTTTGAGCACGAAGGACTCTCTTATGAGGTATGGCGTGTGCATCCTGATAGCAAAACAAAACAGGTTATTACCAGTTCAAGCAACCCGCAGTTAATCGATCCTATTATCTATACCTTTGAAGTTCCCAACAATACATGGACAATTAGTATGGCTCCAACAAAAGGGTGGAGTAATTCACTTGTCTTGGTGGTACGAGAACTCATGGCATTTGTTTTCGCATTGATGTTAGTTTATATGGTAAAACTATTCATTGATTTAAAGATGGCCAAAGTTGCGCTTGAATCCAAAGTGCTTCAAACAACAGACGAAAAAAACGTACTTGCGCGCCAATTAGAAATTGTCTTAAATGCTATTCCTGACCTTATATGGCTT
>JAVHRG010000192.1:0-2818 GCA_036171535.1 Sulfurospirillum sp.
AATCCAAATTTCTTAGCAATAGAGGCTTTAACACTATCACGATTGAGTATTTCTCCCTCAATGGCAGCGGTACTCAGTGTTTCATTTAGCAAAGCATCACATTGTCTTTGAAGAATTGTATCTTTACTCATTGTTTGCGTAAGTGCTAAGAGATAACCTTGCTCCATAGAAATCTTTTGAAGTAAATGCTCTAATTTTTCAAGCTTATAGGTAAAATGTGGATAATCATCATATTGCCAGATCCATCGTTTCATAAAGATTCTCCAAGAGTGGTTTGATTAGATGGCATAATCATACCATAAATGGTACGATTATGCTCATAAATCGTTTCTCTATTTTTATAATAATGATTTTTATTATATTTTATTTTCTTACTCTACTAAAAAAATCATCTAATGATTCGGCAGCAACTTCTTGGCGAACTTTAGAATACCGCTTTGTCACGCTGATGGACGTATGCCCTAAAACAGAAGCGACCTGCTCCAAGGTTCTACCACTAGATACTAGTGTACCACCTATTAAATGTCTCAAATCATGAATTCTAAGATGAACGCCTAGCTGTTTTAAGACTTTATCCCAATGATTACGCACCGTTCCCTTATCCATTTTTCTAGTTTTATCAGTCAATGCGTTAAATATATAATTGTTACCACTCTGAATGCCCAGCGTTTCAAGTGTCCCAATAAGCTCTGCACTCAATCTGTATGTCATTGGTTTTCTAACTTTATTATTTTCGTATTTGATAGTATACGTGTTATTTTCAAGGTTCATATCGCTCCATTGAAGGCTTAATATCTCATTGAGTCTTCTACCATGTGATAACCAAATAAATATACTTTTAAAAGGCTCTAACGGATAGTTATACAAAATATCGTAAAGCTCTTTTGTCTTTTCATCCGACAGCTCTATGCTCATCTGATTATCAAATTTTGGTATTTGAATTAAGTCTGCTGGATTTGATTTTAACGTTCCATCCAATACATAGCGTTTGAACATAGGTCTAAGAGTCTCTTTGAGTGATTTTGCGGTACGAGGGCTTTTCCCAGAGTCCAAAATTTGATTCACAATTGATTGTAGTTTTCGAGTCGTTACTTTATCGATAGATGCTTTGGCTAAATCGTGTTGAGAAAGTATCCATTTGTTGGCAAACGTCTTATACGATACAAGCGTATTGGGAGACAATTGATTTTTCTTCATATCCATAAATTCTTCCCATGCTTGCTGAAGCGTTGGAATTGTAATTTTCAATTCTTTATGAGCACCTTCTATCAATTTTTTTAACAAAATTTCTCTCTGAGAAGAGACTTGTCGTAATGCTTGCAAAAAAGTAATCTTTTGAGAAAAATCGAATGTTTTTTTAGTTTGCGTACGTACGCAGCTTTGATTAACGTATGTAATGCGAAGTACGAGCTTGAAATCTCTTTGAATATAAGTAGGTGCTTTGCATATTTCTTTGCCACTAAAAATTTCATCATTGTTAATAAAATATATATTGCGACAATCTACATTTGGAAGATTTACTTTCACAAGAATATCAGCCATGCTACAACCTTGAGTATGTTGTGTTAGGGTACACATTAGGGTACACATTTTTATGTATAATTATAGTTATATGTACCTTATAAAAAAGCCATTTCAGGTTACAAAACCCCTTTAAATAGGGATTTTGTAAGTAGTTATATTTAGCTGTAATTAGTGTACTTACCAGACTTAGGATCTGGTGCCGAGAGGCATGGGAGTTCGAGTCTCTTTATCCGCACCACTACTACAATGTTTTAACTACTTTGGTGTCTTTTTTAGTGCCTAAAACAGAAAAATCCCTTGGAATTATATCAATCTCAGACTTGATGAACTTAGCATACTTTGTAAAAAGCATTTGCACTGAGCTATGCCCTAAAATTTTTGCAATCTGCGTTGTTTTAAATAAACCACTGTCCAACGCATTGATAGCAAATGTATGCCTTGCTTGATATAAAATCCTATGCGACATTTCGCATTTCTTTAATAAGGCATGCCAACGTTTTTGCAAATTTGCAGGATCATTTAACCCAACAAAAACCCTACTTTTAAGCCCTGTTTCTAGCCTTTGAGCATATAAATATGGGCGTAAATCATCAAATATTGGGATATACCTAATATTGTCTGTTTTTGTACTGCTTACTTCACCTTGTGCTAAAGTCTTAGAGACTTTAATAAAGCAATCATCTATATCTTTCCACTCTAATGCTATCGCCTCACCTATTCTCATGCCAGTCATAAAAAGTACAGCAAGTAAATTTTTAAACCATCCTGTTGCATTATTTATCAACAATTCAACCTCTTCACTATTAAAAGGTTGTGGCTCAAACTTATTTAGTTTAGGTGGCTTGATGTGCTCAAAAGGATTTTTGTCTATTGCCTCATCATATAAGGCTTCATCGAATATCTGCCTAAAGACTGTAGCATTTAATCGTAAGCTTTTAGGGCTTAATGATTTACTCATCCACTCTTTAAGTTCAGATACTTTGAAACTATCAATCTCTCGATCCCCGAATTGCTGAATATGATTTTCAAATATGCTACCATATCGACGAATAGAACTACCTTTGAGATCTTTTTGCCTCATCATCAGTTCATAATAATATGCTACTGTCTTCTTGGGAGTAAAATCATTTTCTTCAAGCTTTGGAATTAGATCTCGCTCAACTCGCTTTCTGTTCTCTCGTGTGTCTGGAAGTTTTGTGGACTTTCGCACCCTCTGCCCATTTTGATATAAACTCACCCAAATCACATTGTTCTTCACATAAATACTTGCCATTTCGCTCCCTTATATAGCGAT
>JAVHRG010000193.1:0-2815 GCA_036171535.1 Sulfurospirillum sp.
AATGGAAAATCGCTTCCTGAAAATGGAAAAGAGATGCGTGCGATTGTGACCTACATGTACTGGTTGGGACAAGGCATTCCTTTGGGCGCGAAAGTAGAAGGTGCTGAATTCCCTCAAGTCAATCGCAAAATGATTATGAGCCAAGCGGCAGATCCCATCAAGGGCGAGAAAGTGTACAAAGAGTTTTGTGCTTCATGCCATGGCGATAATGGTCAAGGCGTTAAACGAGAAGGTAAAGCCAATGGGTACGAGTTTCCACCATTGTGGGGCAAAGACAGTTACAACACGGGTGCTGGCATGTACCGCGTCATTCGCGCAGCAGATTGGATAGGGGCAAATATGCCTTTGGGTGCGGACAATCACAACCGTATTCTCACCGATGAGCAAGCCTATAATGTCGCAGCATATATCAATAATTACGATAAACCACGCGATGTCAAAGCCAATCGTGAAAAAGACTTTCCTGATTTGAGTATGAAAGTGCCTGATAGCGATGTTGGACCTTATGATGATAACAAAACACGTCACCAACACAAATTTGGTCCGTATCAAGGCATCATCATTCCTGCTAAAAAAGCGGAATAAACACTCTGTGTGGCAAACTTCGGTTTGCCACTACTTCATTAAAGATTTTCTCTAAAGCACCACCACCTTTTACATGTAATGATTTTTTGTTTATACTATTACTTTATAATAAAGTTATTCCATTTAAAAGAGCTCACATGACCAAAGAAAAACTCATATCAGAGACTCAAACTCTGCACCGTTTTATTCAGTTGAATTGCGATAAAAAGCATCAAGATGTGCCTAAAAAAAGAGGCGTCTTAGAGGTCAGTTTTAAAGAAGAGTCGTTATGTGCATTGCCGTACCATATCTGTGAAGAGTGCGAAACACTTTTTGTCTATGGCTATGGCAAACTTAAAAATTGTCCGCATGAGCATAAGCCAAGTTGTCGAAAATGCCCCGATCCGTGCTATGAAAAACCGATGTGGAAAAAGATGGCGAAAGTGATGAGCTACAGCGGTATGCAATTAGGGCTTACTAAAGTTCGTAAATTCTTTTCAAAATAATGCTGCCCTATCTAAGCCATAAAGCATCTATGCAAAGCGTGTATGGCGAAGCGCTTTTTAGCATTCCTGTCAATTTGGAGTTTGGTTGTCCCAACCGTGAGCGTGATGGCAGTGGCGGTTGTTCTTTTTGCCCCGAACACGGTGCTCGTGCGGCTCAAATCGCGGATGCATCGAATGTGGACGAACAGATAACCAAAGCGCTTTCGTTTGCTAAAAGACGTTACAAAGCCAAAGCCTTTGCGCTGTACATTCAAGCCTACACCGCAACGTTTGCTTCACTGCTCACACAAAAAAAAGCGTATGAAAAACTGCTCTCACTGTATTCCTTTCGTGCTTTACATGTAGGAACGCGTCCTGATTGTCTTGGTGAATCGACATTGGAATATTTAGCCGAATTAAATCAAACCATCGATGTGGTGGTTGAATTAGGTGTGCAAAGCTTACACGATGCGAGTTTAAAACGCATGAACCGAGGGCATGATGCCGCCTGTTCACTGGAAGCCATCAAACGTTTACAGGATAAAGGTTTAAAAGTCTATGCGCACCTCATTATAGGCTTGCCTGATGAAACACCCGCTATGTGGCAAGCAAGTGTTCAAGGGTTAGTGAATGTGGGCATTGATGGCATTAAATTTCACAATCTGCACATCATCGAAAAAACGGATTTGGCACGTGGGTTTTCTCTCAATCCTTTTGCGCTTTTAAGCGAGTATGAATACGCTGAAGCACTTATTGAACTATTGCGGTATATTCCTTCACTCATTCCTATTTTACGCCTCGCAACGGATACGCCTGATCATGAACTGATCGCTCCAAAATGGCATATGGCAAAAGGGCAGTTTGGTGAATATGTGGCACAAACAATGCGGTATCGAGGTGTGCATCAAGGCGACTTGGTTGAGAATAACACCAAAGAAAGTGATGAAATACCACAGAAAATAAATTTAGAAGATGGAAGTACGACTTTATGGAATGAAATCTACCGTGACTATTACCATCCAAAAGCGGGAGCAACCCGTCAAGCCAAAGAGCTTTTTGTCGAACAATCAAACCTCAAAGCACGTCTTGAAAAAAGCGATGTGAAGCTTTTGGAGATTGGTTTTGGGATGGGCTATAACACCTTTTCCGCTGTGCAGTTAGCACAAACATTAGCCAAAAACAGTTTACATGTAAAAGCCATCGACCAAGATCGTATGCTCTTACAAAAGGCTTCTGCTGTCATTTCGGATACTTTACATGTAAAGATCTTGGATGCTCTTTTTACATGTAAAAGATACGATGATGATTTTGCGAGCGTTGAGTTTTTCAATGCTGAAGCGCGCTATGTATTGAGTCTTTTAGATGAGCCGTTTGATGTGATCTTTTTAGACCCATTTTTAGAAAGCAATAATGCTTCGCTTGTCACAGTGGAATTTTTCCAACACCTGCAAAAACTTCTTAAACCTGATGGTGTGTTAGTGGCTTCGACGGCCTTACAGGTAAGCCAAATTGGACTTAATCATGCAGGTTTTGACGTGGTGGTCATGAAGGATGTCCAGAGCGATATTCAAGGAACGGTGGCAACACTTTCTTCGTCACGTTTTTTACATGTAAAAGAGCCATACCGTGATATACACGGTGTATATAACGATAAGCAAATCGAAACACTGCATCAAAAATCGTCTAACTAAATCTAAAATAAACTTCATAATTTACATAAAATTTACATAGGGGGACTAAGATAGTCATACTTAAATCTTAGATAA
>JAVHRG010000194.1:0-13932 GCA_036171535.1 Sulfurospirillum sp.
AGAGCGTGAAGGTAAATGTCTTTAAAGGGAAGTTGTCCAAGGGTGTGTTCGCCTGAGAACATCATACGTGCCACCCAGAAGAAGAGAATATCAAAACCTGTTATAAGTAGGGTATTTGGATAGAAATCTTTTAAATCGTTTTCATTCCATTTTTCATCTTTGAAGGCATCGCCATTTTCCCAACCGAGTGTTGAAAAAGGCCAGAGACCTGAACTAAACCATGTATCAAGTACATCAGGGTCTTGATGAAGCTTGTTGCTGTAGCATTTAGGGCATTCTGACTCGCTCTCCGCTTCGCTTGCCCACTCATGCCCGCAGGCATCACAGTAAAAGACAGGAATTTGATGTCCCCACCAAAGTTGACGTGAGATACACCAATCACGAAGCTCTTTCATCCATGCATTGTATGAATTGAGCCAGTGGCTTGGGTAAAATTCGGCTAAGTGTTCATTGACCTTTGCAATAGCACCTTCTGCGATCTCTTTTTTGACAAACCACTGTTTTGAGATGTAAGGTTCCACTACATTTTTACAACGGTAGCAGTGGCCCACTTGGTTTTCATAATCTTCAACTTTATCAACAAAACCTTCACTTTGTAGTTTTGCCATAATAGGAGCACGTGCATCAAGGCGTTCCCACCCTTTAAATTCACCACAGTAATCGTTAAGAATACCATTGCTATCAAAAATCGTAATAAATTCTAAATTATGGCGTTTGCCTACATCGTAGTCATTGATGTCATGTGCAGGTGTAACTTTAACACAGCCTGTTCCAAAGCCCATATCGACATGCTCATCAGCAATGATCTCAATTTCGCGACCAATGAGTGGCAGAATTACTTTTTGACCTACAAGGTGTTTGTAACGCTCATCTTCAGGGTGAACCATAACAGCGGTATCACCAAAATAAGTTTCAGGACGCGTGGTTGCTACGACTAAAAATTCTTTGGAATCTTTGAGAAAGTATTTTAAATGATAAAGTTTGCCTTTGTTGGTCTCATACTCCACTTCAATGTCACTCAGCGCACCATCATGGGTACACCAGTTAACCATGTAGTTACCACGAACGATAAGACCTTCTTTGTAGTATTTCACAAACGCTTTTTTAACGGAGTTTTTAAGTCCATCATCCATCGTAAAGCGTTCTCTACTCCATGCAGGAGAGACGCCAAGCTTACGCATTTGATGAACGATTTGTCCACCACTGTAGGCTTTCCATTCCCAGACTTTCTCTAAGAATTTTTCACGTCCTAGCTCTTCTTTTTTAATGCCTTGTGCGAGAAGCTGTTTTTCAACCACATTTTGCGTGGCAATACCCGCATGGTCGGTTCCTGGTTGCCAAAGTGTTTTAAATCCATCCATCCGTTTGAAACGGGTGATAATGTCTTGAAGTGTAAACGTAAGTGCATGTCCGATGTGGAGACTTCCCGTAACATTGGGTGGTGGCATCATGATACAGAAGTTTTTGCCTTGCTCTTGAATAGCTTTGTTTCCATCAATTTCAAAATAGCCTCTATCTTCCCAAATCTTGTAATAACTCTCTTCTATTTCTTTTGGGTTGTAAACGGTGCTTTTTTCACTCATAGTCATCTATGCCTTATAAATTTTTATTAGATTATACAAAAATAGGGGTAAGACTTGGTTTAAGCTAGGAAGGTAGCGGTGTTTTTACCGGCTTCTTTGGAGATATACAGTGCTTGATCTGCACGTTGCAGCATGGTTTTAAAATCATCATCATTTCGATAGAGAGTATAGCCAATACTGAGATTGATTTGAAGTTCTTGTTGATTGTTGCGAGAAACGGGAATTGTTTTATTGTTAAATTCATTTAAAATACGATTAACAATGGTTGAAGCGGCATCTTTGTCCTGATCTACAATAGAAATAATAAATTCATCTCCACCAAAACGTGCGATAGTTTCGGATGCACGTAGAAGTTGCTGTAACGTATTCGCCGTTGTTTTAATCGCCTCATCTCCAATAAGATGCCCATAAGTATCATTAATAGGTTTAAAATCATCTATATCAAGGATGACTAAAAAAAGATGATTATGGTTACGTTTTACTTTGTGAATTTCTTTTTGAAAGACACTCATAAACATTAAACGATTATACAATCCTGTTAGGCCATCAAAATGCGATAAGTTTTCAACTTCAAGGTAAGATTTTTTTAAAAAAAAGGCTAGAAGTGTGATAATAATAGAAATAACAAAGGCAAAAATGAAAGAATAGAGCAGGGCACTGTAAACAATGTCCTGCTCTTCGATGAGGAGTTGTGTATTGAAGAAAGGTATACTTTTGTAGTGTGCTACATGTTTCTCATGAAGGTACATAACAGGTGACATACTAATGAAAAGATTCACAATAAATGTTATTGAACCAAGTAAAATAGGTTTTTTAAGAAGAATGCGTGGTATTCGTTTCATAACGTACCTGTACCCCTTTTATGTTGTGAAAATAGTACCATAAAAATGAATAAAAGGGGAAAAATTAAAATAAAGAGTCGTTTTACGACTCTTTATACTCGTATAATCCTGCACTTAAGTAACGCTCACCAGTGTCACATAAAATAGTAACAATTGTTTTACCTTTGTTCTCAGGTTTAAGTGCAATTTGTGATGAAACATAGACATTTGCACCTGCTGAAATACCTACTAATAAGCCTTCTTGTTTTGCAAGATTTCGAGAAGTCTCAATAGCATTTTCATAACTAACTTTGACCACTTCATTGTACAATTTTGTATCAAGTACAGCAGGAATAAATCCAGCGCCAATACCTTGTATTTTATGAGGACCTGGGTTACCGCCTGAAAGAACAGGAGATGTTTCTGGTTCAACTGCAATAATTTGGATATTAGGATTGAGTTCTTTAAGTCTTTTTCCTGTACCCGTAATCGTTCCACCTGTCCCAACAGCTGCCACAAAAATATCAACTTTACCATCGGTATCTTTCCAAATCTCTTCTGCTGTAGTGGCATAGTGAATTGCAGGATTTGACTCATTGGAAAATTGTTGTGGAACAAATGAATTTGGTATCTCTTTTGAAAGCTCCAATGATTTTTCTACTGCACCTTTCATTCCTAAGGCAGGTTCCGTTAGTACAAGTTCTGCTCCCAATGCTGCAAGAAGTTTACGTCTTTCTAAACTCATGGAACTTGGCATTGTTAAAATTAGTTTTAAGCCAAGACTTGCACATACGGTTGCAAGTCCAATACCAGTGTTCCCACTTGTTGGCTCGATGATAATTGAATTCAAATCAATTAATTTTTTATCAAGGGCTGTTTTAATCATATTGAAACCAATACGATCTTTGACGGAATGTGAAGGGTTTAGAAATTCACATTTGCCTAGTACCAAAGCATTTGAAGCTTCTGAGGCACGGGTTAGTTTGACAAGGGGTGTATTGCCAATTAGTTCTGTTACATTGTGTGCATACATAATAATCTCCTTAGATGTTATAATTTAATTGATTGTTAAGACGTTGTGAATAAACGTCAAACTCGGAAAGGGGTAAATTAAAAATCTCTTGTATCTTTGCATTGCTTTCTTCATAGAAAAGACGAAGTACGGGATCTTTTACTTCACCTTCTGTAACGACAAGGTTTCCTTCAAGGGCGATCAAAATATCTTTAATCAAAATATCTTGAGCATTCTTGGCAAGAAGATAGCCGCCATAAGCACCTCTAACACTATTGACTAAACCTGCTTGGCGCAATAGAATCAAAAGTTGCTCCAAATAGTTTTGCGGAATCTCAGCACGTGCTGAGATCTCTTTAATTTGCAAAGGCTTTATACTTTTTGATAAGAAGAGTTGGTACATGGCACTTAAGCCATACATTCCTTTGGTTGAGAGTAATGACATTTATGGTCCTTAACCTAGCGCAATTTTAAGATCTTCGATAAGATCATCTGCATTTTCAAGTCCAATACTAAGGCGAATCAGCCCAGCTTTAACACCCGTAAGCTCTAATTCTTCAACAGAAAGCTGTTGATGGGTCGTACTTGCGGGATGGGTAATGATTGATTTTGAATCGCCTATATTGACAACAACAGAAAAGATTTTTGTGGAGTTCAGAATATGCTTTGCAAATTCTAAACCTTCAACTTCAAAGCTTAATAGTCCTGATGTTTGTGCCTCTTTAAAGTATTGTTTGGCTCTACCATGTAAAGGGTCACTCTCAAGTCCAGGGTATGATACTTTTTTCACTTTAGGATGCGATTTTAAAAATGATGCTACTTTATAGGCATTACGTGAATGCTCTTTGACACGTAAGGAAAGTGTCTCAAGCCCTTGAATGAGTAACCAAGAGTTAAAGGGCGCGATGGTCGCTCCGATATCACGAATAAGTGAAAGGCGAATCCTTAGTGAAAAGATAGGGAATGGTAATGTCGCATAGACCAAGCCATGGTAACTTTCATCGGGTTCATTAAATTGTGGGTAACGTGAGTTGCCAATCAGTTTAGCATTGAGCCCTTTAGCTTCCACAACCAATCCACCCATTGCACTGCCTTGCCCTGAGATGTATTTGCTTGCGCTATGTACACTGACATCAATACCATGATTGAGTGGTTGAAAAAGAATCGGTGTTGCAACGGTGTTATCGCATACTGTAATAATGTTGTATTTCTGAGCTACAGCAACAATTTTTTCGATGTTTGGAATTGCAATTTGTGGGTTTGAAAGTGATTCAAAAAAGATTGCTTTGGTTTTATCATCAATCAGTGCTTCTAAATCATCGGCATTATCACTTTCAAAAAGCTTAGCTTTAATACCAAATCGTTTAATGGTATGGGTTAAAAGAGTCGTTGCTCCACCGTAGATTTTTTTAGCTACGATGATATTGTCACCAGCTTCTGCCAAGTTAGCAATGGCAAAAAAGATAGCCGCTTGACCTGTAGCAGTTGCAATAGCCGCTTCGCCATTTTCAACAGCAGCAATTCTATTTTCGAGGACATCTGTAGTTGGGTTATTCAGACGTGTATAGATGGGTCCAAGTTCACGAAGGGCAAAACGATTTGCAGCAGTCTCTGCACTTCCAAAGTCATAGGCAGTGGTTTGATAGATAGGTACTGACATTGTGCCAAATTGTTGTTTGTCATATCCGTAATGTAAGGCGAGGGTTTCTTGATTCATCTTTCATCCTTGTTTGATATATTGTTGATGAAAGTATAGACAAAATATTTTTAAATGTCAAGTAACTCTATCATACAACTAATGATTAAAAAAGTAGAGATTGACATTTTAAAAAGAGGGCAGGGGAAAATTAACAGTTAACGGTGTTTACATGTAAAGATATAAATGTAACGAATAATACATAAAATTCTATTTCTATCCTATGAACTAACAGTATAAATTTAACAGATTATTTTACATATAATTATATGTAAATATCTATTGTATCGTATGCTTAACGGCAATATTTAATGGAGTAAATACGATAGCAACTAACATACTGTTAGTTGCTATCGTATTTGAAACGCTCAACGAAAGTAGCTATTTTAGATCAGACAAGTTTTAGTGTGCTATAATCGTATCTTTTTAAAAGCACAGGAGAATTTGATGTTGTACGAAGATGAAGATGACTTTTTTATGGGAAGTCCCAAAAGTAAATTTTTCGATATTCTCTTTCATGCTAACCAAGATCTTGTCAAAACGAAGCTTTTACAAATCGTAGATCGTTACAGTGCAATGGAGATTTTACTTGAAAAACAGTTTGGAGTCGATGCTCTTGATGGATTGATTTCTACGGTGTTAATGGATGAGACAGATTCTGTTGTTGAGCACAATAATGATCTTTTTATTAGTACAATGGGAGAAATATTAACTCAAAATGAGTAAAATAGGGTTTGGTTTTGTCTGTTGGATATTAGTGTGTACATGTGCTTTATCAGCAGGGATTAATTACGAATACACGCACCAATTCATTCTCAAAAAAGATGAAATAGGGTTGGTCTTGATTAACCATAAAGAGGTTACAAAAAAACCTACAGCGGATAATCCCAATAATGAGTATATTTTACGCTTACGTTGGACACTGTATACCAATAATATGTTGACACTATTAGTCAACTATAGAGGATACCCAATGCAATATGTAATGCAAAAGAAGCATCCTTTAGAGACAGTGGTTATTCCATTATTGCCAGATGGTGACAATAAAATGCTTGCCCAAACGTATTTGAAGATTGTCTTTAATGACTTCGATCAAAGAAATAAAGAGGCAATTTTAGATATATTTATAGAAGATAACTTACAACGTATAGAAGTAGAATTTAAACCAAAAAAGAAACCGTAGGATCGCACAGGTGTTAGGAAAAGTTGAAAATTTGATGGTAGAAATGGTCGCTTCTTTAGGCGACGCACGTAGTGTTGAACTCTTTCACAGAGTTCCGAAAGGTAAACGTTTACGAGCAAAACTCATTTTAAAAATTGCAGGCGTTAGCGATGCTTCACTTAAATTAGCAGCGATTGTTGAACTCATTCATGCTGCAAGCTTACTTCATGATGATGTCATTGATGATGCTTTTACCAGACGAGGTGAAGACTCCATTAATGCACTTTTTGGCAATAAAACAGCCATTATGCTAGGTGATATACTCTACTCAAAAGGCTTTAGCGAGCTGACATTTATGCCAAATGAAGTTGCTTATAGTGTTTCTCACGCTGTTGCACTCCTCTCTGTAGGAGAGCTTTTAGATGTTGACCTTTCTCATGCTTTTAATGACAGTGAAGAGCGTTATTTTGATATGATCTATAAAAAAACAGCTTCATTAATTGAAGCTTCCGCCAAAGCTGCGGCATTGCTTGCAGGTAAAGATGCTACTATTTATGCACTGTATGGCAAAAATTTAGGGCTTGCTTTTCAAATCATCGATGATATTTTGGATATTACTCAAAGCAGTGAAACTCTTGGAAAGCCTTCATTAAACGACTTTAAAGAGGGGAAAACGACCCTACCATATCTTTACATGTACCGTAAGCTCTCTTCTTCTGATCAAACAAAACTGCTCTCTTTGTTTCAGCAAGAACTCGATGAAATACAAAAAATATGGATCAAAACAAAAATGAATGAGACAAAAGCCCTGGAAGACTCCATTGATTATGCGAGAAAATTAGGCTTGGAAGCGTTAGAGGTCATTGAAAAAGAAGAAGATGTGGGTTTGAGCACTATTATTAAAGATATGATTGAGAGGAATTTTTAATGCATTACCTCACTATGAGTTTTACACATAAGAACACAGATATTAGTATACGCGAGAAATTGGCTTTTAATTCTGAAGAAAAATGCCGTACGTTTATGGGAGCTTTGACAAGTTGTGCTGCTGTAAAAGAAGTGATATTGCTCTCTACATGTAATCGTGTAGAGGTTATTGCAAGTGTATCGGAGTGTGAATCCGCACTGAACGATATGTTTGATCTTGTCAGTCGCGTTTCAAGCATTTCGCGTGAAGAATTAGAGGATAGAGCAGATGTCTATGAAGATAATGGTGCGATTCATCATCTTTTTACCGTTTGTTCTTCCCTTGATAGTTTAGTCATTGGAGAGACTCAAATAGCAGGGCAGCTTAAAGAATCGTTTAAATTTGCTTTTGAAAATAACTACTGTGCGCAAAAACTAGGACGTGCGATGCACCATGCCTTTCGTTGTGCTGCTGAAGTGCGTAGTCGAACCGATATTTCAAAAAGCCCTGTTTCGGTTTCAAGCGTTGCAGTGAGCAAAGCTAAAGATTTATTAGGCAATATTGGAGGTTTAACTGCTTTGGTCGTGGGGGCTGGGGAAATGAGCCAATTAGCAGCAAAACATTTGATTTCCAGTGGTGTCAATATTATTATTATCAACCGTAATTTAGAACATGCCCAAGCGTTAGCCACTGAATTGGGTGAATTGGCAACGATTGCCCCTTACTCAAAATTGACAGAATTCATCAATCGCTATCGCCTCGTTTTTACAGCTACGGGAGCACCTCATAGTGTTATTACCGATGATATGGTTGAAGAGCGAGAGTTCTCACGGTATTGGTTCGATATAGCGGTTCCTCGCGATATTGACGTGAGTGAGCATAAGGATCTACATATTTTTGCGGTCGATGATTTGGAAGAGATTGTGAATCAAAATATGTCTCTTCGTGAAGAGCAAGCCAAGATTGCTTATTCTATTGTTGGTCGCGCAACTATGGACTTTTTTAAATGGTTGCAAAGTATGTGTGTTGACCCTATCATCAAAGAGATTCGCGACCATGCCAAAGAGTGTTCGATGCAAGAGTTAGAGAAAGCTGTGAAAAAAGGGTATATTCCTGAAGAGTTACAAGAGCAAGTGGAAAAACTTTTACATCATGCCTTTAACTCTTTTTTACACTCGCCAACCAAAAACCTTAAAGAGGTCGCTGAAAAACCAGAAGCCGATACGATTGTCCAAGCGGTTCAATATATTTTTAACATTAATGAAGATCAAACCAAACGAATGAATATGTATAAATGTGAATACCAAATGGGAGTTAAGTAATGAAGTTTTCAAAATTATATGCACCAACAACCAAAGATGCGCCTAAAGATGCAACACTTCCAAGCCATCAATTTCTGGTGCGTGGCGGTTTTATCTCTCAAGTAGGTAGCGGACTGTATAACTTTTTGCCGATGGGAAAAATCGTTTTTGATAAGATTAAAAATGTTGTTAAAGAAGAGATGGATGAGACCGGTGCCCAAGAGATCCAAATGGATGTGGTCACACCTGCGGAACTTTGGAAACAAAGTGGACGTTACGACTTTTTTGGAAAAGAGTTGTGTCGCTTTAAAGATCGAAAAGAGAATGAATTTGTTCTAGGACCAACACATGAAGAAGTTGTCGTAGATATCGTTCGTAATCGCATCAACAGTTACAAACAATTACCACTACATTTGTACCAAATTACCACCAAATTCCGTGATGAAGCGCGTCCTCGCTTTGGACTTCTTCGTGGACGTGAATTTACAATGAAAGATGGTTACAGCTTCCATGAAGACGAAGTCTGTATGAAAAAAGAGTTTGATGTGATGGAAAAGACTTACACCAAAATCTTTACTCGTTTAGGGCTTGATTTTAGAGCGGTAGATGCTGATAGTGGTGCTATTGGTGGTAGTGGAAGTAAAGAATTTATGGTTCTAGCGCAAAATGGAGAAGATGACATTGTTGTCTGCCAAAAATGTGCTTATGCTGCTAATATTGAAGCAGCAAAACGTGCCCCAAAAACAACCACTGCCGAAGCTCCTGAAGGAAACCTCTCTAAATTTAAAACGCCTGATATGAAAACCATTGAAGATGTGTGCACTTTTTTTAAAGTTGATTCCTTTTACAGTATTAAAGCGGTTGTAAAAAAAGCTATCTATGTTGATAAAGAAGAGGTTGTTGTTTTCTTTGTCAGAGGCAATGATGAGCTTCAAGAGACGAAAGCGCAAAATGCATGTGGAGCTCTTGATCTTGTAGATGCAAGCCTTGAAGATGTTGAAAAAGCAGGTTTAAAAGCTGGATTTATTGGACCTGTTGGTTTAGAATGTGTAAAATTTTACATAGATTTAGAACTTAAAGAAGCCAAAAACATCATCTGTGGTGCCAATGAAACAGATTTTCACATGGTGGGTGTTTCCATGTTTAACTTCAACGAAGATCGCTACAAAGATCTTGCAAGTGTCAAAGCGGGTGATAAATGCGCCTGCTGTGGCGGTGAACTGGGCGTTACCAAAGGCATTGAAGTAGGGCACATTTTCCAACTCGGTCAAAAATATGCTAAAGCCATGGGCGCAACGTTTTTGGATAAAAATGGTAAAGCACAGCCCTTTTATATGGGATGCTATGGCATTGGTGTGAGCCGCTTAGTTGCCGTGATGATTGAAGCAAGTCATGATGAAAAAGGGTGCATTTGGAATAAACAAACAGCTCCTTATCTGCTCGATATTATTGTTTCCAATGCCAAAGATGAAGCACAAAGCAGTTATGCGGAAAAAATTTATGATGCTTTGAAAAAAGAGCACTTAAGCATTTTACTGGATGATCGAAATGAACGTTTTGGCTTTAAAATGAAAGATTATGAACTCATTGGTCTTCCGTATGCACTGATTGTTGGTAAAGAGCTTGAAGAGGGCTTTGTTGAAATTGTAGAGCGCAAGACATTGGAAAAAACCGTTGTTAAAAAAGAAGAAGCTCTCTTAAAACTCAAGGAACTTTTAGCGTGAAATACTTTTTGATCTATCTCTTCTTAGAGGTCATGGTAAGTGTCAATATTGCTTCTTCCATAGGAGCCTTTGCAACGTTTATTGAGCTTGTTGTATCCGCAGTTCTTGGGGTTGTTTTACTTGCAAATATGCGTATCACGCTCATGCAAAACCTCAATGCTTTGATGCAAGGAGAGATTAGTATTGAATCTTTTCAACGACTGAATCTTTGGACCATTGTCGGTGCGATTTTGCTAATTTTGCCAGGTTTCCTAGGCGATATTGTAGGACTTTTGTTGCAATTTAGCTCTATTGTGACACTGATTGCTTCAAAATTTTTACATGTAAAAGATGAAAACAGTTCTACCGAATATTTTACAGAAGGGAAAAAAGATGAGATCATTGATGTTGAAGTTATTGACGACACTAATCACCTTAAGTAGTTTTTCACTTTTTGCAGCCGATACAAGTGCTGATCTTGACACAAAAGTCACGACATTTTTACAAAAAGCCATTGTTCCGAATGAAAACTACACTTTTGATAAAGTTGTTATTCTCAAAAAAGAAGCGATGAAAGAGATGCCTGAATGGATGGTCTATTTTGTGCGTATTGATCTTAATTTAATCAAGCAAGAGGGTAAAAAACTCTCTGTCAATGATATGATCTTTACCAATGGTAAAATTTTGAGTAAGGATTTTTCAAATCTGAATAATGGTCGAAGCATTAAAGGCAGTTATTCACTTGATATGGATGTCTCTGCCTACAATAAAGAGCATCTTTTAGCAGGTAATTTTAATGCTCCTCATAAAATCGTTGTATTTAGTGACCCATCGTGCCCTTTCTGTATGGATTTTGTTCCAGAAGTTCTTGCCGATGTACAGAAATATCCTGAAACATTTGCACTTTTTTATTACCATTTTCCGCTTAATATCCATCCAGCATCTCCAACACTTGTCAAAGCAATGATCTTTGCAGAAGAGAAGGGCGATCATGAGATTGTTAAAAAAGTTTATAAAGAATTTTTCGATATTAAAGAGACGGATGAAAAAGCAATTTTAGATATTTTCAACAAAGCTTTAAACAAAAATTTTACACTTGAGCAGATCAATCAAGCACAAATTCTCCAAAAACTAAGCAATGATGAAGCGCTAGCGAATGCTTTGATGGTCAATGGTACTCCTACAATTTATTTTGATGGTAAAAAAGATGATACAAAACGAAGTTATAGAAAATTCATAAAAGAGTCTAAATGAAAAAACTAATTATTGCAACCCGCGGAAGTAAACTCGCTCTTTGGCAATCCGAACACGTTAAGGCAGAACTTGAAAAAGCGCATCCTGGTCTTGAGGTGGAACTTTCTATTATGATGACGAAAGGCGATAAAATTTTGGATGTCGCTCTGGCAAAAATTGGCGGTAAAGGGCTTTTTACGAAAGAGCTTGAAGAGGCGATGCTTCGTGGTGAAGCGCACATTGCAGTTCACAGTCTTAAAGATGTGCCTATGGAGTTTCCAAAAGGACTTAAACTGGGTGTCATTACCAAGCGTGAAGATGTCCGTGATGCAATGCTTTCTGAAAAATATGCTTCGTTAGAGGAATTGCCTCAAGGCGCTGTGGTTGGAACGACCAGTTTGAGACGTCGAATGCAACTTTTGAAACTTCGTCCTGATTTTGTGATTAAAAATCTAAGAGGAAACGTCAATACACGGATTCGCAAGCTCAAAGAGGGCGAGTTTGATGCCATCATTTTAGCGAGTGCTGGCATTAACCGTTTGGGGCTTGCAAGCGAAGTAACACACTTTACGCCGATTTCAAAAGAAGTGATGATCCCAGCTTCGGGGCAAGCGGCTCTTGGCATTGAAATTGTCTGTGATGCTGAAGTGGAACGTTTGGTTTCAGTGCTTAACGATGAAGATGCCATCATCGAAACACGCGTTGAGCGCGACTTTGTTACGATACTAGAGGGTGGTTGTCAAGTGCCTATTGGCGTGAATGCAGAACTGCGTGGCGATGCTTTACATGTAAAAGCTATTATTGGACTTCCTGATGGTTCAGAAATGCTGATGGAAGAGGTTCATACAACACGTTTAGAGTATCAAAATGTCGGTAAAGTTTTAGCGCAAAAAGTACTTGATCGAGGGGCTAAATCCCTTTTGGAACGTGCGGAGCACATCGCACTGAATGAAATTTTTTAAAGGTAAATAATGCAGAGAATCATTGAACTTCTACGCCAAAATAACCTTTTACATGTCATTGACGAAGAGCTTGATATTGATTTGGAAATTCCGCATCTTGCTTATATTGAAGTCAAAAAAGAGGATTCTAAGGCACTTCTGTTTACCAAACCTGTCAGTAAGAGACTTGGAAAATCGTTTGATATACCCGTTTTGATGAATGTGTTTGGTTCTACCAAAGCAACAGAGCTTATTTTTGGTAAAAATCCCAATGCTGTCTCAAAGCAGATCGAAGCACTGATGCATATGAAACCACCCACATCGTTTATGGATAAGATGGGCATGCTTGGTACACTTTTTAACCTCAAAAATGCGCTTCCAAAACGACTAAAAGGTAAGGGTGTTTGTCAAAGCAAAGTGTATGACGAGCCAAACCTTTATGATTTCCCGATTTTAACCACATGGAGTGAAGATGGTGGCCCGTTTATCACGATGGGGCAAGTGTATACACAAAGCTTGGATGGTAGCAAACAAAATCTAGGGATGTATCGTTTGCAAGTGTACGATAAAAATCGTTTGGGCATGCATTGGCAGATTCACAAAGACAGCGCGCATTTCTTCCACGAGTACCAAAAAGCGGGTAAAAAAATGCCTGTAAGTGTTGGAATTGGCGGTGATCCTCTCTATATTTGGTGTGGACAAGCACCAATGCCGATTGGGATGTTTGAGCTTTTATTGTACGGTTTCATCAAAGACAAAAGTGCTCGTTTGGTCAAGTCACTCACCAATCCTATTTATGTGCCTGAAGATGTCGATATCGTCATCGAGGGTTGGGTTGATCCCTCTCTTATGGAGATCGAAGGGCCTTTTGGCGATCATACAGGCTATTACACGCTTAAAGAGCCGTATCCTGTTATGGATGTGACCTGCATTACATGTAAAGAAAAACCGATCTTCCAAGCGACCGTTGTGGGCAAACCTCCTTTGGAAGATAAATACATGGGTTGGGCGACAGAGCGTATCTTTTTACCACTGTTAAAAACGACAACTCCTGATTTGATAGATTATAATATGCCTGAAAACGGCGTTTTCCATAACTTTATTTTGGCAAAGATGAACGTTCTTTACCCAGGGCATGCCAAACAGTTTATGCACGCTTTTTGGGGTGTTGGGCAGATGAGTTTTGTCAAACATGCTATTTTTGTCGATGAAAATGCCCCTGAATTGGAAGATTATGAGGCTCTGAGTGATTACATCCTCAATCGTATTAGCGCCAAACGTTTGCTCATTAGCGAAGGTGTGTGCGACGCGCTTGATCATGCCTCACCCAATGCTCTTTTTGGTGGTAAACTCGGCGTGGACTGTACAGGGGACGTTATAGATACACCTTCTAAAACCATTTTGAGTGATAGAGACCTTCTTTTTAAAGTGACAACATTAGTTCCTGAAGTGTCTGCACTTAAACAGTATAAAACGCAGACAAAAACGCCGATTACCGTCATGACCATCACTAAGAAGAGGGCAGGCAAAGAGGTATATGAAGCACTCAAACCCTTAAAAGAGCATACGAAGC
>JAVHRG010000195.1:0-13881 GCA_036171535.1 Sulfurospirillum sp.
ATCCCTTAAAGCGATTGTCTTTTTTAACATAGCTATTACATTGGGGTATTTGATGATGGCTCTTGTTCAGCAAAGACCTTGGTTGGACTATTTACTACTGTTTAACTTGCGTGTTTTTGACTTAACTCTGACAACAATGCTCTTTTCTCATTATGTCAATATTGCACTTGCCCTCTCCTTCTCCAAAACACTGAGTTTTCTCTTGAGTATTTCACTCTCACAAATTTACAGTTATCAGAAGAGTTATGAAAATTTTATGTTAGCCCTTAAAAGTAGACTGATTAAAAAAATGGGTGAGCGTGCTCAAAAAGAGTTTATTACCTCTGTTTTTGGCTATTTTTTCACTAAGGCGTTGTATGATAGTGAGGAAAAAAGTTTGGCGCTTAAAGCAAGGGGATTTTTTGATAAAAGTTGAAGATTTATCATATCAGTATGAAACACAATGCGTTCTAAATAAACTTTCGTTTGAAATTCAAGCCGGTGAAAAAGTTGTTTTACTTGGCAATAATGGAAGTGGTAAAAGCACCCTCCTTCGCATTCTTGCAGGACTTTATTTTGGGGAAGGAAACTATTTTTATAAAGATCAATTGATAACAAAAAAAAGCGTTGGTAAAACCTTTCGTAAAGAGATAGGGATTTTATTTCAAAATCCAGAAACAATGATGTTTAATCCGACAGTGTATGATGAAATTGCTTTTGGGCTTAGAGAGTTTGATGTGGAAAATATCGATGAGCGTGTCCATACGATAGCAGAGAAATTTCGTTTAACGCACTATCTTCAAAGCTCTCCTCTTAAACTGAGTGGTGGTGAAAAACAAAAAGTTATGTTATGTGCTATTTTAGCCCTTGAGCCACAATTTCTACTTTTAGATGAACCTACTGCCAATATGGATCCAAAAACGACAGGATGGTTTGTGGATCTGCTCTCTGAAATGAATATTACAACCCTTATCTCAACCCATAATATCTCTTTAGCATATGAGCTTGGAGATAGAGCGCTTGTTCTTAATGATAAACATCAACTGATTTATAATGGCGAAATTGAAGCGTTAATGCGAGATAAAAAGATATTAATCGAGGGAAATTTGCTGCATCTTCATGCCCATAAACACAAAGATTTTCAACACTCTCATTATCATATGCATCATTTCTAAACGTTACTAAGCTTTACATGTAAAGCTTGAAGTGCTTGAATGCTCTGATGTTGGTCGGCATTATCTATGACCAAATCAACCTTACGAGGTTTTTTATAAACAACATCGTAATACTCCACTAAAAGTATTTTTGCAACTTCTGCAAGATCATTGCTTTCGTATGCCATTTGAGCGGCTTCTTTTACACTCTTTTTAATATAAGGTGAAATCATGTGCATGGCTTGATTGAAAAAATCGGATGTGATACTCACATAATCTTTGAGAATTCGTTCAACACGTTGTTCAAGAGGTGCAGTAATTTCCACTCGAAAACCTTGCTGCATGCGTTCATGTAATAGTGCTGGTATGGTACATTTCCCCATACGCTTACTTTCTGCTTCAATGAATATATAGGTATTTGGATCAATTTTACATAAAATTTCACATAAAATATTTTCGAAGGCTTTTTGACTTGGTTGAGCTCCTTTGATACTACCAAAGCTAGAACCTAGATGATTGGCAAGGTTTTCAAGATCAATGGACGGTTGTAGAATTTGTAAAAGCTCACTTTTTCCGCAACCCGTATTGCCACCAAGTAAAATAAAATGGTGGTGTGGAATAGTTTCAAGATACGTTAGTACATGTAAACGGTAGCTCTTATAACCGCCTTTGAGCCTATACACTTGATAGCCAATGTGTGAGAGGATAATAGCAATAGAGCTAGATCTTAGCCCTCCTCTTGCACAATAAATACCAATTTTCGTGCCAATTTTGTAATGTTTTGCTATCTCTTGAAGGTGGAGTGCAACATTTTGACAAATATAACGAGCTCCTAATATTTTTGCATCATTACGAGAAACTTGTTTATAGAGAGTACCCACTTCTTGATGCTCATCATCATTTAAAGCATAAAAATTTTGAGCATTTAGAATATGTGATTCATTGTATTCTTTGGGGCTTCGTGCATCAATGAGAAGATCGAAAGAGGACTTTTGGGCTATAAACGCATCAATTTCCATCTCATTTAGCATGAAATATACTCAGGAATGAGTCCTTTGAGATGTTGGTATATTTTTTCAAAATCAGTTCCATAAACTCTCGTATCTGCAATTGTCGTGATAAAATTAGTATCACCCACCCATCGTGGTATAACATGGTAGTGTATATGCTCTGCAATGCCTGCTCCACCACTTTTACCAAGGTTCATACCTAAGTTGACACCGTGTGCTCCAAGCCCTTTTTTAAGCATCTGGACACAACGCTGTACAATAAAGGAGATGTGCAACCATGCTTCAGGCTCAAGCTCTTCAATAGCGTCTGTATGATGATGGGGAATAACCATGAAGTGACCTGGTGAGTATGGGTAACGATTCATCACGATAAAACAGAGTTCATCACGGTAGAGCACATGGTACTCTTCATCTTTTTCGGGATGTGCACTAATATTGCAAAAGACACATCCTTCGGGCTTGTCGGTAAAATAAGTATCACGCCATGGAGCGTACATATAATCCATTAATTGACCTTTTTAATCGCTTCAAGTGAGGCTTGAATATCAGGCTCACGCATAAAATATTCACCAATTAAAAAAGCATCTGCCCCAATTTGGCTTAAGTGTTTAATGGTCTCTTTAGTGTTCAATCCACTTTCCGCTACGATAATTTTACCTTGAGGAATAAGTGGCATGAGTTTTTCAGTTAAGCTCATATCCATCTCGAAAGTCTCAAGGTTACGGTGATTGATACCAATAATATTAGCTCCTGCAAAGATAGCTTTTATGAGGTCTTCTTTGTCATGGATTTCGACTAAAACTTCCAGTCCAAGTCGTAATGCATACTCTAAAAGATGCTTTAATTCAGCTTTTGTGAGTGCTTTTGCGATCAATAATATAAAGTCGGCACCGTAAACAAGGGCTTCTAGGATTTGATATTCATCGACAATAAAATCTTTACGTAACAGTGGTGTGGGAACATAGCGACGAATTTGTGTTAAATACTCTATATTTCCTTGAAAATAGTGAGGCTCTGTCAAAACAGAGATAGCATCGGCCCCACCTAATTCATATGCCTTAGCAATGGTAAGAGGATCAAAATCAGCTTTGATGATACCTTTACTTGGACTTGCTTTTTTCACTTCCGCAATAATACGGTAAGGATTTTCTGGTGTAGATTTAAGATAAGGCTTTACATCGCGAGGCATAAAAGGGTTGAAGGCAAGGCTTCTGCCTAACCAATCCATCGTATACTCTTTTTTTTTCTTTTCTAAATCTTCACGAGTACGTTTGATGATTTCATCTAAAATCATTGTGGCTTCTTCTCTTTCAAACATTTTTTAATGGCTTCTATATGGGCATTCACCTCTTCTTCGATGACATTGTCACCAAAGTATTTCATGATGGCATACGCTTCTTCGCATTTACCTTGCTTAAAGAGCCCCCAAGCAAGAGAATCCAAATAATAAGGTGAGTTTGGCTCTAATGCAAGGGCATCTTGTACTAAACGAATCCCTTTTGGTACATCAATATCATGGTCAATTAATAGATAGCCATAGTAATTCATATACACGGAATCTTTGAGTAAGCCTGTGACTTCGTCAAATTTTTTGGAGATAGATTGCAATATTTCAGGCGAGAGTTTTGTTTTATTGAGTTCATATTCGTAAATAGCCATTTTACCGAGATAATCAAGGTTTTTACTCTCTTCATAAAGTTTCTCAGCAAGCGCATAGGCTTCCGTGAATTTTTTTTGTGTTGCATAAATTTGAATGAGCATATCTTGGTTTAATCCCGTTTTTTCTAAGAAGTGAGTTGCCCCTTTAACATCTTTAACATACAGCATTAACTCAACAATTTTTTTGGCAATCTCTTCTGTTTGGCGTTCTTTATAGAGTTTTTTATAGGTGGCAATGAGGCCTTGAACATTACGATCACGTCCATAAATTTCAACAAGTTTGAAACAGGCATTTTCACCACAACCTTCTACGTTTGCATACGTCTCTAAGTAAGCAACAGCATCATCTTTACGCCCTAAAAAGCGGTATAGAAGTTCGACAATATTGAGCAAAAGATCTTCAGACTGTTCTTGTTTATAGGCACTTTCAAAATATTTAAGGGCTAAGTCATACTCTTTCATTTGCAAATAAAGATTACCAGCGATGCTAAGATGTTGTACCGTTTTGTCATATGCAATGAGTTTAAGTATCTCTTTTTCAGCCTCTTCATAGCGTTTCTCTTTGACAAGTTGTCCCACAAGAAGACGGTTAAAGTTTTTTTCTTCAGGGTATTTTTGAATACCTTGCATAATGAGATCACGCGCATCAGGATCTCCTAAGACAAATGCAAGACCTGCATCTTCTGTCAGGTAAACTTTCTTTTGACTCTGTTCATAAAGGGTATGGTAAATTTTGCGTGCATTGACATAATCGCCATTTTGTTGGTAATCTAATGCTTGTAAAATAAGATTGTCTTCTTCTTCAAAAACTTTTTTTGTCGTTTCATTGGTAACAACAACCTCTTTGGTGGCGCAACCAGCCAATAAGAAAAGAACGATTATAAGCGAATAATACCGGGACATTCTGTGACTACCTCGTCAATATTTTCTTTAAAATATTCCCAAAAAGGGAATGTACGGCACTGTTGTGGGCGTACGTCATAGATACGACACATCTTTTTTTCCATATCAAAAAAGACGCAACCATAGCCGCCTTCGTATACGATTTCTTTAATCGTGAAACGATAGCGAATTTTTAGTAAATAGTTATTGATAAATTCCTCTTTTGACAAAGAAAATTTTTCTGCAATAGCATTAATTTCATCATGCGTGACCCAAATGTACCCACTTTCACCAATACAGCATTTTCCAGAGCAATTTTGACACGCTTTTGAATCAAAAGCATACGGATAGCCTTCGCATTTCATTATACTTTCCATGTCACGCTCTTTGTCTGAGATCGCTCAAAAATTGCTTGAACACGAGGACTAAATATTTCACCGGCATAGATAAAAAGTGGCGGATGAATTTTACACAAAGTTTTTGAGTTTTTGCGTGCACGAATCAATACCAAAGAAGCTTCTTTTCCCTCTTTGGGGTGAACAAAACATAGATCTTCCACATTAAGTCCATTAGCAAGCAATATCGCCATTAAACTATCCAATTGTTTGGCATCATAGCAGAAATAAAAATAACCACGATTGGAAAGAGCCTTAGTCACTTTAGAGGCAAAAGAGGTAAAAGGAAGTGCGCTACTATGACGACTGAGAGAAAGTGCATCGTTTTCGCTTTTAACACCACCTTTGTGGTAAAAAGGGGGATTAGAAACAATCATATCAAATTTATGCTCGAATTTCGCCTCTAAAAAATCTTTACATGTAAAGCTTGCAATCTCTAAATGGTTTGCTTCTGCATTTGCTTTGGAAATTTCACAATTTTGAGCCTGAATGTCCAAAAGATTTACATGTAAAGCGGGGAAATCTCGTTTGAGTAAAAGCCCCAAAATGCCACAACCGCAACCAACATCAAGTAGTTCACCTTTCGGTGTGAACGAGGTGATAAAATCATAAAGCAAAAGGGTGTCACTGTTGTAGCGATACCCCTGTTCAGGTTGAAATAAGTTCATCTTTATTGATACACCCTTATCTGGAAGCCTCTTGCTTTATCTTGCTCAATATTTGAAAGGGCATAGCTAATTTTTGCCCCTTCGCCTACATACGTTTCAACAAGCTCTCCACCTGCTTTTGCTCTTGCTTTTCCGAGGCCGATATTTGCAAGTCCACTAATGCGATCAATCTCCGTATCTTCCACACCCACTTTTTTATTTTTAATGAGTTTGAGTGAGGCAAAACCGCCATTGTCAACAATAGGAGCAACCTCAAAGAGGTAAGAGCTGTCATACTTCGCAAGGAATATTTGAACCTCTTTTTTGCAGGTTTCAGAGATAGCATTGACACCTGTTCCCATATCGGTACAGGTTACTTTGTCGATCATAACAGGTTTATGCCCTTTGGATGCAGGCGTTGATATTTTTGCAACAACTGTTTTTGGTGTTGCTGTCTCTAACAGCTTAATTTTTTCATTGAGTGTTTTGATCGTCTGTTCATTAGAGGCAATACGTTTCGTAAAATCATCTTGACTTTGCGCTAAAGCACTCTCTTTTTGTTTAAGCTCTTTTTCGAGTGCTATGATTTTAAGAGTTTCATCTTTTTTACCAGTACCTAGTTGAGCTTCTTTTACTTTGATATCGGCTTGTAGTGCTTTAGCTGCCTCTAAATACTGAAGTTCTTTTTGTTTGAACTCCTCTTTGAGTTTCGTTATGTTCTCTTCCAATGAAGCTTTGATCGTTTCTGTTTTTTTATAGTTTTCTTTATTGGCAACAATCGTGGCTTCTTTAGCTTTCAACTCTTTTTCTAAAGCGATACTTTTAAGTGTCTCTTCTTTATTAAATGAAGCAATTTGGCTCTCTTTTGCTTTGAGCTCTGCTTGTAACACTTTGGTTGCTTCTAAGTTTTGAAGCTGTTGCTGTTTAGACTCTTCTTTGAGTTTTGCTAGTTTGTCTTCTGTCGCAACTCTTTGTGCTTCGAGTTTTTTCATCTCTTCTTTAGAGGCTAAGATTTGTGCCTCTTTTGCTTTTAGCTCTTTATCCAAAGCAATGCTTTTAAGTGTCTCATCTTTAGAGGAAGCTGTTAATTGTGACTCTTTGGCTTTGATCTCGTTTTGAAGTGCTTTGGTGGCTTCTAAATGTTGAAGCTCTTTTTGTTTGGACTCTTCTTTAAGTTTCGTTAGATTTTCATCTGTTGAGGCTTTGAGACCTTCAATCTTTTTTATGCCCTCTTTGGTCGCAAGAATCGTCGCTTCTTTGGTCTTGATCTCTTTGTCTTTTTCTTTGAGCGAATCTAAATATTCAATCTCTTTACGGCGAAGCTCATCTTTGAGTCCAACCATTTTTGAATCTTCACTGACACGATTTTTTTCTATCGTTGCAAGTTGAGCTTTAAGCTCTTCGACTTTTTTATTGGTTGCCTTTGTTGCGTTATCTTCAGCATCTTTGAGCTTTACATGTAATGTTTGGACCATTCCTTCATTGCGTGCATTATCCGTCTGAATTTTTTGAAGTTCAAGAGCTTTGCTTTTAATCTCTTTTTCTAAAGCAGCAATTTTGAGAACTTCATCTTTACGGTTGGATACAATCGCTGTCTCTTTTTCTTTGATATCTGCTTGAAGTAACTGAATTTTAGCAAGATAATCACTTTCCTGAGCCTTGCTACTTGCTTTGAGTTCATCTAAAGCAGCGCGAAGTTCTTTAATTTTTCCGTCATCACTCTCTTTCCCTTTTTGGGTCTCAGCTCTATAGGTAACGATTTGTGTTTTAAGAGATTGTAACTCTTTCTCTTTTTCGTCATTCTTGAGTTTTAAATCATTATTGGAGGTTGTGAGTTCATTGGCATGAAATTGCATACGATCACTGTTTTCTTGCGCAGTTGCTTTGTACTCACTTAACTGTTTGTCAAATTTTGCGATTAACTCTTTTTTGGCGTTATCAAAATTGGCAAGTTTTTCATTAAAGGCTTTATAGTTTTTATTATGAATTTTATCGTTTTCATCGACTCGTTTTTTAACTTCTTCTTCAACGTTAAGCTTTTCACTGTTCATCGCTACAATTTTATCGCTTAACTCTTTGTTCATAACCTCTCTTTTGGCAATTTCCTCATTGAGTTTTTGAATAGATGCATTAAGATTTTTTTCACTGTTTTGTGCGTTCTCTTCAAGTTTTTTATTTGCAGCTGTTAGCTCTTTATTGAGTTTTTTCTCATCTTCAAGATACGTTTTAAATTTATTAAAATCTTTTTCATTTTCAAGCATCAATGCATCAATATGTTTTTTAGAACTGGCAATTTCATTATTGAGACCTTTGATTTTTTCTTCTTCCTGTGCCATTTTTTTGAGATGATCATCATCTTGCAGTGCCATATCTTGACGATTTTTAGCGATCAATTTCTCAGTATCCGTTTTAAGTTGTTCAATAGCAGCGCTGTATTTACCAATCTCTTCTTTATGTTTTTGATCTGAAAGGAGTATCGTTTGCGTTTGTTTATTCAATAATTCATTTTTCTCTTTTGCTGCTTGTACAATCTCTTCTTTAAGTTTATTGATTTCATCTTGTTTACGCGTAAACGCATTTTTTGCTGTATCGTTGTTGGTATTGATTTGCTCGTTTAAAAGGGCTATCTGATCATTTAGAAATTTGATTTTTTCTTTATAATCCGTTAATTTTGATTGCTCTTCTTCGCGTGCTTTTTGAATGGCAATACGTTTTTTATCTTCATCTTCAACCGCCTTAGCTTTGAGCTCTTCTATCTGTCCTCTTAAGGTGTTGGCTTCAATATTGGCTTTTTGTGCGATGATGACATTTTCTTTTTGTACTTCATTGATTTTCGTCGTCAAATCGCTGATATTACGATAGTGTTGTTGTTCTGCTTCATTGAGGCGTTCGGTGTTTTTATTGGTCAATTGGTTGCGTTGCTCTTCAAGTTCGTTGTCTTGTTCTTCAAGTTTTTTTGAAAGTTCATTTTTCTCATTGGCCATCAAAAGATTGTCGTGTTGTACAAATAGGAGTGTTTTTTGCAGTTTATTGATCATACGTTTAAAATCTTGTGGCGTTAACTCCGAATCGGGAATCGGTTTTCCGTTTTCATCAAAGTATTCATCTTCATACAGATTGCCATCTTTGCCCTGCTCAATCGTCGCTTCTTTATCAATATAATGCTTTTGCATATCTTGCGGTAGATCGCTAAATTTAACATCGCTTTTGCTGATATATTTTTCACCAAGTTCGTCAAAAGAGACTCCCCCAAAATTACTGTATTTAACAGAAGCCAAACTTCCGACTACGATAATTGCACCAAGTGCTATATTTAAAATCTGCGAAGAAGAGAGAGCAATTTTTGCCATAAATAAAAAGCCTTAATTATTTTGAATTTAAAATATGTGACACAATAGAATAAGCATGATTGAGCGCAATAGCAATACTTCCACCGCTTTTAACGGCGATATCCCCTGCCAAATAAAGCCCTTTTGCCTTGGTCTCAAAATTTTCATCAAATTCGGGTTTATTTTCACTATCCATTGAAATACCACATTTTCTAAGAAAATCAACGGGTGTTGTGCCCCCAATCGCATAAACAACGCGATCGTAAATGGTGTAATAGCCATCGGTAAAATTGACTTTAACAAGACCGTTTTCATTTTCAACCGATACAATATCCATACCAAGGCGAAGGCGAAGTTTCTCTTGTCCATTGTACTCTTGAATCATCTTAAGGTTGATGTCGTTGAGTCGGCTAAAGGTGTCACGACGATAATTCACCGTAACATTATTGGTTTTGGAAAGTTCTATGGCATACTCAATGGCGGAGTTTCCACCACCCACGATCAATAATTTTTCATTTTGTGAACATTTATCTAAGTTAAAATTGATGCGTTCTTTGAGTGAAAGAGGCAGTGTGTAATCAGGTTTGTTTGGTTTTCCCATTGTCCCAATAGCAACAATAACATTTTTGGCTCTATAACCTGCTTTGGTTGTTACGATACGAAATTCGTTGTTTTCTTTGATGATGCTCTCAACTTCGCTGTTAAACGCTGAGTCAATTTCACCCGAATCCAAAAGTGAGTCAAAGTAGTTTAGCGTACTCTCTTTTGTACCATCGCGGAAGTCAATAGAGCCTTTAAGTTCGATCTCTTGACCTTTGTAGTTTTTATCAACGCGTTTGTTGTCTTTGTAAAATTTTCGGATCGTTTGTGAATGGTTGTCGCCTTTTTCGATCATCATAATATGCTTAAGACCAAGCACTTTTGCTTCAACTGCCGCACCAATACCACCAGGTCCGCCACCGATAATGACTAAATCGTAAATTTGCTGCATTCTTCGTCCTTATATGATAATCTTTTAATGCTAACTATTATACCCTGAACATACTTATGACACATTAAATATAAAAAGTGTAAAATCCCATCAAATGCCATTGTAAGGAACTATCAACGTGCAAACTTTTCTAGAACACGCCAAATCTGCCAGTCGAATTATTGCCACCCTTGATCCTAAAACAAAAATGGATGTTTTGGGACACATGGCAGAGGCTTTAGAGAGACACAGTGAACTTATCATAGCCGAAAATCAAAAAGATTTAGAGGAAGCCAAGAAAAATAATTTAAGTTCTGCGCTCGTTGATCGACTTTTACTGAATACCCAACGCATTGTTGCGATGGCAAATGCAATTCGCGAAATAGCAGCGCTTAAAGAGCCAGTAGGACGTATTTTAGAAGGTTGGGTTGTTCCTAGTGGACTCAGAATTGAAAAAGTGAGTATCCCTATTGGCGTGGTAGGTATCATCTATGAGAGTCGTCCTAATGTGACCAGCGACACAGCAGCGCTTTGTTTTAAAAGTGGCAACGCGTGTGTACTCAAAGGCGGTAAAGAGGCGTTTTACAGCAACGCTGTTATTGCTTCCATTTTACAAGAGGTGCTTGAAAAATTCAACCTCCCTATAGAGATTATCTCGCTTTTACCTGATTCCAGTCGTGAAGGCGTTGCTAAGCTGATTAAAATGGACAAATATGTTGATCTCATCATTCCTCGTGGCGGTGAGGCACTGATTCGTTTTGTGAGTGAAAATGCCACCGTTCCTGTGATAAAACATGACAAAGGTGTCTGCCATACGTATGTGGATAAAGAAGCGAATTTAGACCAAGCCATCGAAATCGTTTTAAACGCCAAATGCCAACGCCCAAGTGCGTGTAATTCACTGGAAACGCTTTTAGTTCATGAGGCTATTGCAAAGAGCTTTTTACCCCGTATGAAAGAGGCGCTTGACCTGACTGGAGCGGAGATAAAAGGGTGTGATAAAACTCAAAATATTTTACATGTAAAGCTTGCTAATGAGGAAGATTATCATACTGAGCACCTTCGCAATGCCTTAAATATCAAGATCGTAGAGAGTGTTGATGAAGCAATAGCGCATATTGCCGAATTTGGCTCTTCTCATTCTGAAGCTATTTTGAGTGAAAATTACACCACTGTTGAACGTTTTTTAAATGAAGTAGACGCGGCAACGGTTTATGCCAATGCTTCCACTCGTTTTACCGATGGTGGTGAGTTTGGTTTTGGTGCAGAAGTGGGCATCAGCACCAACAAACTTCATGCTCGTGGACCTATGGGTATTAATGACCTGACGACCTACAAATTTAAAGTTTATGGCAAAGGACAAATTCGCGCATGAGCCAAGAGGTTTTACGCATTGAAAATCTAAGCTTTGCCTACCCAAATTCCAAGCTTTTGTTCGACAATTTTTCTTTACATGTAAAGGTAGGGGAAGTGGTTGCCATCTTGGGTGCAAGTGGCAGTGGAAAAAGCACACTTTTTGAGCTGATTACGGGAAATCTGAAAGCCAACAGTGGCACGATGCAGGTGCTGAAACTTTCGCAAATTTTTCAAGACCCTTACACATCGTTTCATCCGACCTATACCATTGTCAATCAGATCAGCGATGTTGCTCCTTTACACGATTTACATCAGTTATGCGATTCGCTTGATCTTGACACGGATGTCTTGGCACAAAAACCGCATCAACTCAGTGGTGGACAGCTTCAAAGATGCTCTATTTTAAGAGCACTGTTGATGAAACCTTCGCTCATTTTAGCCGATGAACCCACCTCTGCACTCGATAATATCACAGGGTTACATGTCATGCAACTGTTGATGCAGTTTTTAGATCGAATAGGCATTTTGCTTATCACGCACGATAAAGATTTAGCATCGTGGTGCAGTGATCGTATGATTGAGTTAAAAGAAACAAAATAGGAGTTTTATGCACGCGATTATTGATTGGATTGTTCAAACAGTTGGAGTTTTAGGATACCTTGGTATTTTTATCATGATGTTGATTGAAAGTAGTATTTTCCCACTCCCTAGTGAAGTAGTGATGATACCCGCTGGGTATTTGTGTGCAAAAGGTGAGATGAATTTAGCCATTGTGATTGCCCTTGGAACGCTCGGAAGCATTTCAGGTGCACTTTTGAACTATTATTTGGCAGTCAAGTTAGGTCGAAAGTTGATTTTGAAGTATGGACATTATGTTTTTATCAAGCCAGAAACGTTGGAAAAAGTGGAAGTATTTTTCAAAACACACGGTTCATTTTCAACGTTTACCGCAAGACTGATTCCTGTGGTTCGCCATTATATCTCGCTTCCTGCGGGATTGGCTCGGATGAATTTAGGACTTTTTTGTTTTTACACAGGCTTTGGTGCTGGCATTTGGGTCAGTATTTTGACATTTTTAGGCTATTTTTTTGGTCAAAACGAGGCACTGCTTAATGAGCATTTACACACAATATCAATCGCATTGATCGTTTTTATTCTTGTTTTTGCTGCTATTTATATTTGGTTACATAAGAAAAAAGAGCGAAAACACAGAGCTAAAAAGATCTAAAAGGAGCGCCAATGATCCAAGGCTTAGAATACGGTGACTTTGATAAAGCACTTTCTACCTTGGGTGTTGTCGCCAAAACCGATCAAAAAACGCTTCATAAGCTCTATCTATCCCTCTCCAAAGAGTTTCATCCCGATGCCCCAAATGGCGATACTGTCAAATTCCAAGAGATCAACGACGCGTACCGCTTAATCAAAGAGTATATGGAGAATTATCGTTTTGATTTTGATGAAGCTGAGTTCAAAAAACAGTATCCATTTTCGAAGAGTGATTGGCTGAGTGGAAGGTGAGTTTTACATGTAAAGATTTTCACCTTTACATGTAAAGCAGTTTTATTGCGCTAAAAATCGTTGACGAGCGTCTTTGAGGGAGTCTGCGATCAGAAATGCAAGCTCTAAGGCTTGGTTAGCGTTGAGGCGTGGGTCGCATTGTGTTTGGTAGCGACATGCAAGGTTCTCTTCGGTGATATCTTGTGCTCCACCGATACACTCGGTAACATCTTGCCCCGTCATCTCTAAGTGAACGCCACCAGGGAAGGTGCCCTCTTCTGCATGCACTTTAAAGAAGCCTTTGACTTCGCGAAGCACTTCATCAAACGAGCGTGTTTTGTAGTTATTCGATGCTTTGATGGTGTTGCCATGCATTGGGTCGATGCTCCAAAGGACATGCGCACCAGAAGCTTTAACTGCTTGAACCAATTTTGGAAACTCTTTTTCGATCTTGTCTGCACCCATACGAACGATGATATTAAGACGTCCTGGCTCATTTTCAGGGTTTAGTTTATTAATAAGTTTCATCAACCCTTCAGCGGTCATGCTAGGTCCTGCTTTGATACCAATGGGATTTTTTACACCGGTGAGAAATTCCACATGCGCATCATTGACATCACGGGTGCGATCGCCTATCCAAAGCATATGCGCAGAACAGTCATACCAGTCACCTGTCAAACTGTCTTGACGTGTCAATGCCTCTTCATAGTTAAGGAGCAAGGCTTCATGAGAGGTATAGACCACGGTTTCGTTGATGTTTGGTGTATTGGCAGAGGTAATGCCACACGCTTCCATAAAGGCTAATGTCTCAGAAATGCGATCACACAGATGTTGATAACGCTTGCCCAAAGGACTTGCAGAGACAAAGCCTAATGTCCATTTGTGGACTTGATGAAGGTCTGCCAAACCACCGCGTGAAAAGGCGCGCAAAAGGTTCATGGTTGCCGCCGATTGGTTATACGCTTTGAGCATTCGTTTGGGATTTGGGATTCTTGCATCTTCT
>JAVHRG010000196.1:0-2791 GCA_036171535.1 Sulfurospirillum sp.
TTTTCCCGCAATTGATCTTAAAGATGGCAAAGCTGTTCGCCTAACCAAAGGGCTGATGGAAAGTGCTAAAATCTACTCCAACGAGCCTTGGGAAGTAGCAAAAGTATTTGAAGAAATGGGTTCATCATGGGTTCATTTAGTGGATTTAAACGGTGCGTTTGCAGGGGAGCCTAAAAACCTTGAGCAAATTGAAAAAATTCGTCAAAACTGTCATTTGAAATTAGAGCTGGGTGGCGGTATCCGAGACGAAGAGACGATTCGTCGTTATGTTGATTTGGGGATTGATCGTGTTATTTTAGGCTCCATTGCTTTGAAAAACCCTACTTTTGTGAAAGAGATGGCGCAGAAATACCGTGTTGTCGTGGGCATTGATGCCATTGATGGGTATGTTGCAGTCGAAGGATGGGCTGAAAAATCTACCATGCAAGCGACGGACCTTGCGCGTGCTTTTGCTGATGCTGGTGTTGAGGCAATCATTTGTACCGATGTAGGACGTGATGGAATGCTCAGTGGTGTTAACCTTGATTTTACACTTTCTATTGCAGATGCTTCAGGCATTGCTACGATTGCCAGTGGAGGTTTAAAGAATTTAGACGATATTATAGTGCTGAAGCAGAGCCAAAAGGTTTCTGGTGTCATCGTGGGAAAAGCATTTTATGAGGGGAGCTTAGATTTGCGTGAAGCTTTTGCGTTTATCGCTAAAGAAACGCTTTAAACTAAGTTCAAACTAAACTAGGTTAGAATTTAACCAATAGCAATAACTTAACGATAAAAAGGAGTGACATTGAAGCTGCTTGTAGTAGATGATAGCTCGACAATGCGCCGTATTATTAAAAACACATTACAGAGATTAGGGTTTAATGACGTTTTAGAAGCCGAACATGGTGTTGAAGCTTGGCAAATTATGGAAAGAACACCTGACATAAATGTACTGATTACCGATTGGAACATGCCTGAGATGAATGGCTTAGAATTAGTTCGCAAAGTTAGAGCAGAAAAAAAATATGAGAGTATGCCTATCATTATGGTAACAACTGAGGGTGGTAAGGCCGAAGTTATTACAGCGCTAAAAGCGGGAGTTAATAATTATATTGTTAAACCGTTTACCCCTCAAGTACTTAAAGAAAAACTAGAGGACGTTTTAGGTTAAGTTGGATGGAAAAAACCTATAACGAACTTCTAATAACCCCTAGCAGTGAATATCCACTTTTTCTTGATTTTATCATGAGCCTCAGCGATGAGGCTATTGAGGAAAAGGAAAACACGATTATTTTACGAAGTGAAGATGATTTGCAGATGATTCTCTTTGGCGCAGAAACGTTTGCAAAAGAGCTTTCTACTGCACTTGGAAAAGACATCCACCTTGAAACGAAGCTTTTAGTGAAAGAAAATGAAGATTGGATCGCACAGTATCGAAACTCTGTGCAACCTTTACATGTAAACGATTTTTATATTCGTCCAACGTGGGTAGAGAATCTTGAGGGTAAAAAAAATATTATTATTGATCCAGCACTCGCTTTTGGTTCAGGGCATCATGAAACAACCTACGGTTGTTTACTTTTATTGCAAAAATATGTTAAAGAAGGCATAACCCTTTTAGACGTTGGTTGCGGAAGTGGTATCTTGTCTATTGCTGCACGAAAATGCGGTGCGATTGTTGATTTGTGTGATACGGATGAGCAAGCGACTGACAGTGCAACGGAAAATTTTAAACTGAATCATGAAAGTTTTCATCGTATATGGACAGGTTCTGTTCAGAAACGTGAGCAAGCGTATGATGTGGTTGTTGCCAATATTATTGCTGATGTTTTGATTATGCTTTCTTCTGATTTGCAAAAAGCTGTCAAAGAGGGAGGATTACTGATTCTCTCTGGGATTTTAGATAAGTATGTCGATAAAGTAGAGCATAAATTTTCATCGATGAAATTGGTCGAAAAGTATCAAAAAGAGGAGTGGTTTACACTCGTGTTACAAAGGAACTAAATGAGTCAAAATAACAATCAAGATAACAATAAAAACGATAAAAAAAACTTTTTCAATCAAAATCCGCTTTTAATGTTTGCGATTTTTTCAATTATTGTCATTATATTATTTAAAAATTTTACATCGATGTCTGATGCAGGCATTGGATCGAATTTTAGTGGCCAAAACAGTGCAAGCAAAAATATTAGCTATTATGAACTGAAAGAGTTGATTAAAAATAATCAAATCAGTTACGTTGCGATTGGACAAACAACCATCAAAGCATTTTCCCCTGAAGGTGCACAAAAAACCGTTTACATTGTGAAAAAAGTAGGCGAAGATAGCACTTTTATTCCTCTAATGGATGAGAAAAAAGTAGGTTATGGTGGTTATAACGAATCCAATATTTTAACAGAAATCCTTTTTTCATGGGTTCTCCCGGTATTTGTATTTTTTGGAATTTGGATGTTTTTAGCAAATAAAATGCAAAAAAATATGGGTGGCGGAATCTTAGGAATGGGCAGTAGTAAAAAACTGGTTAATTCTGAGAAACCTAATGTCAAGTTCGATGATGTTGCCGGTGTTGAAGAGGCAAAAGAAGAAGTTAAAGAGATTGTAGATTTTCTAAAATTCCCTGAGCGCTATATGAATTTAGGGGCAAAAATTCCTAAAGGAGTTCTTTTAGTAGGACCTCCAGGCACAGGTAAGACATTATTGGCAAAAGCTGTTGCGGGTGAGGCGAGTGTTCCTTTCTTCTCTGTTTCAGGTTCAAGCTTTATTGAAATGTTTGTCGGTGTGGGTGCAAGTCGCGTTAGAGACCTTTTTGAAA
>JAVHRG010000197.1:0-2786 GCA_036171535.1 Sulfurospirillum sp.
ACACACTAGCTGTATAGTAATATCTATCTTGTACCTCTTTAGAATGACCGGCAATTTCCAAAATAAACTCTTGATTTACACCCTCATTTCTCATAATAGAGACATATGTGTGTCTTGTAGCATATAATGTCTTATATGGCACGCCAATCATTCGCAACAAAGGCTTAAAATGATTAGTGATAATTGAGTTTGTTTCATAAAAAGGTTCATTAGTACGTGGAGAGGGAAAAGCCCATTCACATGAACTCTTTATCTGTAAATTTTTCAACATCCCCATAACAATTAAAGGTACAATAACTAGCCTATTATGGTTTTTTGTGACAGTATCTTCAGTGATTATTCCCTTAGTAATAGACCGTTTTAGATTAATTACATTCTTTGAGAAATCAAGATCTGAAAACTTTAAGGCAAGTAGTTCGCCTGTTCTTAGTCCTGTCGTAAAAGCCAAATACAAATATGGTTTTAGCCAACCATCTGCATATTGTAGGATTAAACTCATTTCCTCCAACGAATAAGGTTCCTTTTTTTCATGTGAGACATGAATTTTAGAGGCATAATTTGTAGGATTTTTTTGAATTAAATCATTACCAATAGCTTTATCTAAAACCATACTCATAATGCTTTTGCACCTTTTTACAGTTGTCGAAGAATACTGCTTTAAAAGACCATCTTGCCATTGATCAACATGAGTAGGTTTAATATCACCAATATTAAAATGTGCAAAATATGGGAAGATTAACCTATCCAGCTTAGATAAATAGTCATTTTGGGTTCGAGTATTTCGACTTGAAGATGTTGAATTGATAACATTGAGCGCAAACTCATTGAATACAATACTAATCTCTTTTTCTGCTTTGATTTGAGCAATAATATGTAAAAGAACGCGCTCGCCTTGTTTTTTGAGCAATGCCATTGTGGTTTTACTATATGCATGACCAGTAGATTTTCGATATCTTCTTTTACCTTCATAGGTAAAATCAATATAGACCTGCCCTGCTCTTTCATACAATCGATATTTCATCGGTATCTCCTTATTAACTCGATACCGACTTCTTTGTTCACAACAATTTTACCGTTTTGTTTATGAAAATCAATGTGCTCTAAATAATTACTTTTTAGATATTTATAAATCGTTTTACAACTTTTACCTGTCATATCAGCAATTTGTGATAATGCAAATTGTGATGGTGTGATCATATCAATTAACCCAATAACTTGGTTGAGCTTATTTTCGAGCTTTAAATATTCGTCGCTACTCATGTGCATTCTCCAAGATTTGTTCAACCGTCATATCATTCTCGAAATAATTTTCAAAAGTTAAATGATAAATATTTTCATCTTTTTTTGAAAAATCAATAATTCGATAACCAGAAATACGTTTTGTTCGTAAAATTTCAAAAATATCTGCATTAGGTATGGTAGATTTTGGTAAAAACTCCGCTAATGGCTTTTTATGTTTTTCTAGCCATTTTTGAAAATTATTCCACGTTGCTATATCTTTGGCACGCAGTTGTTTTTTTATTTTTGCTCGATAAAAAACTGGACTTGTTTTTGCAAGTGCAGCCATCGCATCTAAAAAAAGACGCTCGTCTTCTGTTTCATCGTCTTGAGCATAACTTTGTGTATCTTGTGATGTAGAACCTCTTAGCTTACGCATATACGAACGCATTTTTTCTTGCTGTTTGGCTAGGGCAGCTTCAAGTCGTTCACGCAGTGCTTTTGCTTTTTTAAGTGCTGAATTCAGGTCAAAAAGATCTCTTAGTACTATAGTGATAAAACGAAGAGCCTTACGATAATCCCAGCCCCACATTCGTGCCCACGCAGATACAGTCTGTGAGTTGGCACGCAATTCGCCCATACGTACTTTTTTAAAGAAAAAGCCAAGATCATGCAAAGCTGATGTATACGAGACAATACCTTTATTAAGCTTGTCACCCGTGTGATATCGGCGGTCTTTTTCAACCGCCCATGAAAGTAATTCAGTACCAAATGGCACAAATGAAGTTGCTTTTGCCATGCAGTACTCCCTAAAGTAAAGTGGGCTGCGCGCCGTGTGAAAAATTTGTTTTTTCAAGCGATATTTCGCCACGTCTAACTTTCTCAACGATGCTCATATCATCATAATTCTCTTCGTAATAAAGTTCATGGACTTCTCGTGCGACGTGTGCTTTTTGACCAAAATGACTGTCAAAATGTACTCCACAATGAGGGCAAGTGTATCCACTGTTGTGTGGTATTTCAATATCTTTGTTACACCATTCACACAGTCCTATAATACTTGCGTGATTTTTTTTATCATATCCTTTAAAGTTTCCACATTTACCCAACAGCCATCGCCACTTGGAGCTAATTAGACTTGCAATAACGCGATTATCCTCGCGCTCTACCGCACTTATTACACTGTTACTCCAGCTATTCTTTCTCATCTCCCACAAGCCATCAACTACAGGTCTCAGACACTCTTGAAGCGCAGAAAGTGTCAAAATATCATGATCTACACTTCTTGCTTTTAAAATGATTACACCGTGTGACATCACGTCACGTCGGATTTGATCTGACGTATTAGCTACTAAATAGCTATTAATTGTACTTATGGTAAAATCTGTCCTACTTGAAAAAGTAGGGAGATTATCGATTTTTGCTTCCAGGCTCATCGGAGTCTCCTTTTATATAGTTATATAACGCTTGTACAAGTATTATATAATATTTATAAATAAATTTCAAGGGTTATTATGCATAAAATTGAACTCTATTTAGATGAGAAAGTTTTTTTGGCTTTAGAAAAG
>JAVHRG010000198.1:0-13839 GCA_036171535.1 Sulfurospirillum sp.
CAATATTTAGCCCCACTCTTTTGAGCGTTTCCTAGCAAAATCATCTGTGTAATACCAACACCAAGGGCTGCTTCAATATCACTAGGTTTATCGCCAATCATCCATGAATGTGTGACATCAATATCAAACTCTTGAATCGCGTGTTCGAACATACCACTCTTTGGTTTTCGGCAGGAACAATGCTCTTCAGGTGCGTGAGGACAGTGATAGATAGCATCAAAGCTACTGTTTACATGTAAAAGCTCTTTTTGCATCCACTGGGTCAAAATATGAAAATCCTCTTCGCTGTAGTACCCTCGCCCAATGCCAGATTGATTCGTCACAAGAATTAGTAGATAGCCAAGCTTTTTAAAATAGCATAATGCCTCAAAAACACCTTCGCAAAACTCAAAATCTTCGATCTTTGATACATACGCCTTATCAACATTAATAACACCATCGCGATCTAAGAAAATTGCTTTTTGCACTTATTCTCCAATCTCTTTAGTAATATCACTGAGTAAATTGGTATATTCGAGATACCCAAACGTATCTTTTTGAGCAATCAAAGAAGCTTTTGCTCTTACAAAAAAGCTTCTGGCTTCTTCACGATTTCGCAAGTCGTATGCTAAGAATTTACCCATGTAATAATTGGCATAAAGGTGTGTTGGCTCTTTGATCAAGACAATCTGCACCTCTTCGATAGCAGTATAGATTTGTGCATTTTTTTGGAGTGTAAGTGCGCGTTTCAGGCGAATCATATGTTGCATATCGTCAACGGCAAGGCTTTTTTGATACATGTTTGAAGCTTCATTAAAAATGCCCATTTCAAAATAACCATCGCCCAATTTATTCCAAATCTCTTTGTCATTGGTTTTAGCGGCTTGTTGTTTTAAATTGGAAACTTTAAGAGCGAAAGGCAGAACCGTGGCTATTCGGCTTTTTTGAACATTGTGCGGATCAATCGAATACGCATCTACTAAGACCTCAAACCCTTGAGCAATTTTGCCCTGTTTAAGATAGATATTAGCAAGTTGAAGCATACACTCGGTATTGTTTGGCTCTGTACTTAAGATTGCTTCAATAGCTTCTTTTGCTCTTGTTGTATCCGATCTTTCGGTCACACAGACACTATGTGTTGCCCCAAAAAGAGTCATCGCTAAACATAATAAAGCTACAGCACTCCGAAACAAATGAACCCCTAATCAGATTAAGATAGGTTGGATTATATCCAAGTTTTACCGAAATGAAAATAGAACATCAAAGGCGCTTAGAAAACCTAAGCAGGGTTAAAGTCTGGTTAGTTATAATTTTTCTTACACAACTCAAAAAGGGGTATTTCGTATGAAAAAAGTTTGTACAATTTTAGCAATTGCAGCAGTATCTAGTTTGATGGCAGCCGATGGCGCAGCAATCTACCAAGCAAAATGTTTTTCCTGTCATGGAGACAAAGCTTCTAAAGCAGCATTAAACAAATCTCAAATCATTGCAGGTTGGGATGCAGCTAAAATTACAGCAGCGGTAACTGGGTATAAAGATGGCAGTTACGGTGCAGCAATGAAAGGCGTTATGAAACCAATCGCATCAGGTCTTAGTGATGAAGATCTTAAAGCAGTCGCTGCAACAATCGCTTCATATAAATAAGCTTATCATTACGTAGCTACAAGGGCAAGCTCTTGTAGCTACGTTGTACTAGGCACTGAAGCTTGCCTCTTTGAGGCAGAAAAGTTTCGTTTTTAATCTCTTCATTAATCAGGTGGGGCGTATCCCACCTCTCTTTCTTTCTTCTCTTTTAAGACTTTTGCTTTTTTACGTTCCATCGTCACAGCATCATTCAATGCTTCTTCACTATCGAACTGTGCACCATCCAAAAACTTCTGATGATCATCAAATTGCCCACTGCGGATTCCCCACAACAATCCCCATAAACCAAACGCTCCCAGCAGTGTTGAAGCACCCAACATCATCGCAATAATCCACCCATCCATCTCTACGACCTTTTTAAAACATTTTTAATGCGCATCGAATTACCGACAACAACCAACGAACTAAGCGACATGGAAAGTGCTGCAACCAAAGGGATAACATGCCCACTCATGGCTAAGGGAATCGTAACAATATTGTACAACAACGAAAAGAGCAAGTTTTCTTTAACCACACGCAAACTCGCTCTTGCGATCACAAATGCCTCATACAAACTTTGCATACTATCATTGGTTAAAACGACATCACTGACATCCACCGCAACATCAGCTCCATTCCCCATCGCTATTGCGATTTCACTTTGGGTCAGCGCTAAGGTATCATTAATGCCATCACCTGCCATTACAACTCTTTGACCTTTTTGACGAAGTACCTCAATATACGCTGCTTTTTCATGCGGAAAGAGCCCTGCTTCGTACGTGTCAATCCCCACTTCTTCCGCAATCTCTTGCGTTACTTTGGTATGATCACCACTGAGCATGACAATTTCTAAGCCAAGAGCTTTAAGCGCATGAATACTCTCTTTGGCACCCTCTTTTAGCGCATCTTTAAGTCCAAAAATAGCCACGAGCTTACCATCAATCGCAAAGAAATAGTGACTGAGTGCTTCAAATCCTTTCGGCAAAAGCACTTCAATGCCTGCCTCTTCCATCATTTTTGCATTGCCACCCAGAAGCTGATACCCCACTGCAACAGCTCTGACCCCTTTTGCTTCCACCGTTTTTATCTGCTCCAAACTCTTTACATGTAAAGCGGTTTCATCTTCTTTCAAAAAGCTAGCAACCCCTTGGCTGATGGGATGATTGGATGAATTTGTAAGCGCATATAACAAAGATCGATCAAAATCACAACGATACTCATGCTTGAGCACTTCAGGCTTCCCTTTGGTAATCGTTCCTGTTTTATCAAGAACAAGCGTATTGCATTTTGCCATGCTCTCTAAAAATCCCGCCTCTTTAAATAAAATTCCTTTTTTTGCAGCAAGTCCAAGCCCCACAATTGTTGCCACAGGCGTTGCAAGACTTAAAGCACAAGGGCAAGCAATCACAATCACAGAAATCGCAATAATCAAACCCTTTTCAAAGGAACCACTTTGATAAAACCAAAAGAACAGTGTCGAAAAGGCTAAGAGCAAAATCGTCCGTGAAAAATACCCCGAAATTTGATTGGCAAGCTTTTCTATTTTAGGCTTTTTATTCATTGCATCTTCAAGCAAACAAACCAGTTTGGAAAACATGGAGGAGGAAAAGGTGTTGGTCGCTTGGTAATGAATAAGACTGTCTAAACAGATAGAACCACTCAAAATTTTATCGCCCTTTTGGGCTAAAACGGGAATCGATTCGCCATTTAAACGCGAAAGGTCAAAAGAGCCTTCCCCTTCGGTAATGACACCGTCAATTGCCACTTTGTCCCCTGCCCGTACTTCGATGATCTCACCAATTTCAACCGACTCAACGCTGGTTAAGATCTTTTCAGTCCCTTTAATTAAGGTGACTTCTGTTGGCATGGAACTTCCAAAAGCATCGAGTGTGTCTACCGCTTTTTTCTTAGTCAAAACTTCCAAATATTTACCCGCAAAAACAAAAGTAACAATCATCGTCACCGAGTCAAAATAGACCTCAGCATTATGTGAAAACATGGCATAGAGGGAAAACACATATGTGAGCGTTGCCCCTGTAGCGACGAGAAAATCCATCGTAATATAGCGATGTTTGATGCCATAATACGCCCCTTTAAAATAAACCGAACCGGTGTAAAAAAGGGTTGGAGTGGCAAGAACAAACTCTGCAAAATTGAGGATATTTTTGATATTGCTCTGCATCCCCGTGAAATAGCCTGCATATTGTGCAATGGCAATCCACATTACATTCATTGTTGCAAAGACACCCACAAGCAGTTTGGAGTAATACTCTCTGCGTTGTGCCGTTGCTCGCTCTTCACCACTTTTTGGATCGTAAGGATAGGCGTTATACCCAATGCTACGAATGGTTTCAATAATCTCTGGAAGTTTAATCAGTGATTCATCCCACACAATTTTGGCTTTATGATTGCTATAACTAATCGAAACTTCGACGATCCCCTCTTGTCTAGAGAGTACCTTTTCATTGAGCCATACACACGCACTACAATGGATCCCTTCGATAATAAGCGCAATTTCGCTAAATCCTTCTTTACTTTTTTTCACATACTTGGAGACAAATCCATCCAAATCAAAACGATTAATATCATCCAAAGCCGCTTTGGGAGGTGTAAGGGTTGTCTCGCCCATTTTGTTATAAAACGTACTCAGCCCTTCATCGCTTAAAAGATGAAAAACACCCTGACATCCTTTGCAACAAAAAAATTTAGGAGGGTTAAAACTTGTATCAGGCAGTAACATTGAGGTTTCGTATTCTAAGTGACAATGATCGCAACGTTGTTTGCTCATATTAATCTTTCATCTAAAGTTACATCTTAGAAAACATTATAGCGTGACTTTTTTGTGATGAACCTGATACTCATCTAAGCATAATGGCTTTTTTAGAATCTCCTCTCAAATTAGGACTATCGCCAAAAAAATCACTTAATTTTTTTTTTAAAACCTTTGTGCTAAAGTGCTACCCCTACATGTAAATGTAAGCATCTGTAAGTCCCAAAGGAATACGTTGGAGAGTAGTAAAAAATTCTATCTTAAAATAGTATTCTTCCTTTTGCTGACGCTGTGCCTTACCTTTATTGCTATTTGGTATCAATTACTTGAAGTCGCTTATCTACTCTTCGCTCTATCTGCGATTTTTAACCTTATTATTGTTACAAAAATACATCGAAGCAACACAAGACTTAAAAATGAGCTACGAAAAAATTTTTATATCGACCTTAACACGAAATTGCCAAATCGCCTTAAATTACTCAAAGACACGAAAGAACTTGATCCCGACATTGAGGCAACCTTGATTATTATCAATATTGACTCTTTTCAAAACACCAATAATTTTTATGGACACAACTTTGGTGATAAATTTCTCAAAGTGATAGGTGAGTGGCTTCACAACAATCTTCCCCCCATTGATGCGACACTGTATAAATTTGAAGCCGATATTTACGCTATTTTGATCCGTGTACCTTTCAGTGACTACAATCTCAAAAAATACCTCAAAAAAATCTCGATGAAAATTACAAAAGATCGCATTATTTGCGATGATGTCGAGGTCGATACAACACTCAGCATTGGAGCACACCAAGGCAAGAAAAGTCTTTTGAAGCTCGCTTCCATTGCCTGTAAAGAAGCAAAGAATAAGCGACTACCGTATATTGTTTATGATAAAAGTAGCCACAAAGAAGCAGAGTACCATCACAATATGATGATGAGTCATACCCTCAAAGAAGCGCTTGTAAAAGATTATGTCGTTCCCTTTTTTCAACCTATTTTAAATCTTCATACCAATGAGATTGAAAAATTTGAAACCTTAATGCGCATTAAAAAAGAGGATGGGAGTTACTATCTTCCAGCAGAATTCTTAGATGTGGCAAAACACTCTAAAATCTACTCAAAGCTCTCCATGTCACTCATTCAAAAAGCATTTGAAACCTTTCAAATCTCTTCAAGTAGCTTTTCTATTAACCTCTCTTACCTCGATATGACGAACATTGTTACCACAACATTTATCCTCGAAAAGCTCGAAGAGTTCAACGTAGAGCCATGGGTTATTTTTGAGATTTTAGAGAGCGATGGTATTGAAAATTATGAAGCCATTGCCAAGTTTATTGACCAAGTCAAATCCTATGGTGCCAAAATTGCCATTGATGATTTTGGCTCAGGCTACTCTAACTTTGAGCGTTTGACCGAACTTAGGGTTGATTTTATCAAGATTGATGGAAGTTTGATTAAAAATATTCATCAAAATGAAGAGACGAAAATTATTGTTAAAACGATTGCCAACTTTGCCAAAGAGCTCAACATCAAAACGATTGCAGAGTATGTCCACTCGCAAGAGGTACTTGCGTGCGTTAAAGAGATTGGGATTGATTATGCGCAAGGTTTTTATATCGGTAAACCAAACCCAAAGCTGCCAACGACTACTGCTTTACATTGACTTTTTTTTAATCCCTAAACAGAGGTAAATGCCTCCAAAAATTAAAACAATACCCCAAAAATGGTACCATTCTAACCGCTCTCCCAAAAAAAGATATGCTAAGAAACTTCCAAAAAGTGGCATAAGATGGGTAAATTGTCCTGTTTTTCCAGCACCAATGTGTGCGATGCCGTGATGCCACAAATAGTAGCAAAGAATGGATGTAAACAGAACAACATAGGCAAATACCCACGTATAATGTGTGAGTATCATCACTTCACGCTCCCACGTATACCCTTGTGCAAGATAAAAAGGGAGTAACATGACTAAACCTAAACTCACTGTCGTGATAAAAAACTCAAAGCTACTCAAACGAGAAGGCCTAAATTTAACCAAAACACTGTAACTTGCCCAACACAAAGATGAGGCGATCACCCAAAAATCACCCTGGTTAAAACTCAAAGTAAGAATACTGTGAACATCCCCTTTGAGCACTAAGAAAACAACACCCAGTGTTGAGAGAAGAATGCCCGCTATCTGTATTTTGGCAATAGGTGTTTTGAGAATTAAAAAGGAGAGTAAGACAATAACCATTGGAATCGAAGAGTTAATCAACAAAGCATTTGTCGCTGTTGTTTTTTGGAGTCCAATATACAAAAGTGTGTTAAATGCCGCAATACCAAGCGCTGAGAGCACAACTAAAATGCCAAAATGCTGTTTCAATGCACTCCAAATTTTCTTTACATGTAAAAGCAAAAAAGGCAAGGTGACCACAAAAACACCTAACCATCTAAAGAATGCTAATTCCCAAGGCTCAATGGCTCCTGCAACAAATCGTCCAAGAACAAAATTAGCAGACCAAAAGAGTACACATAGCACTAAGAGCACATAAACTTGCATTAACATCCTTTATTGCAAAACGTGATTATAACAAATATAACGCCTTTGCAACAGTAGCGCTCTATACTTTAAACCGTAAAAGGGATTGTAAGGAGATTCGGAATGTACCATCAGCTTAATCTACGAGAAGTGACGTATGTACTTACGGAAGCACTTGATTATGTAGGTATTAATGATATACATCATGGTAAACGCGCTGCCTACATAGCGTATGAGATAGGCAAAAATATGGGGTGGAGACAAGCCAAATTAGATAAATTGATGCTGATGGCAATGTTACATGATTGTGGGGTCTCATTAACCGATGTCCACAACTCTATTGTTTGTAATCTTGATTGGGAAGATTCTCAAATCCATTGTGATCGAGGAGCGAAATTACTTCAAAACGTTCCTATTTACAGTGAATTTTCAGACATTATTGCTTTGCATCATACGCATTGGGACCAATTTTTACCCCAAATTGATGAGGAGATAAAACTTTATGCAAATCTTCTCTACTTAAGTGATCGTATCGATGCCCTTCGTTCACAGTTTGGAGCCCATTTATCTCAAGAAAAAGAGTATATTCGTTCCATTATCCGTAAATATACTCCAGAATTATTCGCACCCAAACTATGTGAAGCCTTTATAGAGATTTCTCATACAGATTTCTTTTGGCATTATTTAGAAGCAGATCCACTACATTACTATTTTAAAGAATGGGTTGAAAAAGGGAAAATAGAAACGGTACATTTTAATTTACTGAAAAATATTGCCAGTATGTTTACCAACATTGTTGACGCAAAAGATCATTCAAACCAACATCAATCCTTTATGGTCGCTTCTTTGGCTCGCGATATCGCTGAATTATGCCATCTGTCGATTAGAGAGCAAGATGAAATTGAGCTTGCCGCTTTATTTCAAAATCTAGGCAAACTCAGAATTCCTGATGCAATCCTTGAAAAAAATACCTCTTTGAGCGATGATGAGCAGATTAAAATCAGACGACAAGGATTTGATACACAGATTATTTTACGCCAAATTAAAGGGTTTGACTATATAGCCAAAATTATCTCATTCTATTATAAAGCTTCAACACAGCAAGGTCTATCGACTCAAACAAAAGAGACCAGCATAACTCCAATAGAAGCATCTATTTTGATGATTGCAAATACCTTTCAAACACGGCTACATGACTCTGCTCAAAACACTCTCGCGCCTACAGAAATAGATGCTATTTTAAATAAGATAACAGATAAATCGCAACAATTTGAAGTGCATATGCTAGAAGACATAGCCTCTTATCTTAAGTGTTGTTCAAAAAAAGAGGCATAGCCTATCTTTACATGTAAAAAATATTTTTCGTCAGTATATATTTTAGTGAGATTGTGATAAAATCGATTTGGTTATATAAAAAGGGGTAGCCAAATGCGATTACTTGTCTTTTTCCTCTTTTTTTACACATCCCTCCTTGCCAATCATCATCTTGAACCTATTGCATTACAACTCGCATGGTTACACCAATTCCAATCCGCAGGATTTTATGTTGCTCAAGAAAAAGGCTTCTACGAAGATCTTGATCTAAATGTGACAATTAAAGAGTATCAAAAAGGACTCAATGTTGTCGATGCCGTTCTGAATAAAAAAAGTACCTATGGCATCGGAAAATCTTCACTCATTATTGACCGTAGCAATCATAAACCCGTTGTAGCACTTATGGCACTTTTCCAACATGACCCTTCTATTCTTATTACGACCAACCCTACCATCAAAACACCTCAAGATCTTTTCAATCGTACAATAATGATGAGCCTTGATGAATCAAATTCCGTCACAATACTTTCGATGCTTTTAAGTCACGGTGTCAAGTTAGAAGATATTTTTCTACAAGATCCCTCTTTTAAAATTGATGATTTGATCCAACAAAAGATCGATGCTATGGCATGTTATCTCTCTAACGAGCCCTTTGTCTTAACGAAGCGCAATATTTCCTACACTGTTTTAAATCCCAAAGAGTATGGTTTTGATTTTTATGGAGATATTCTTTTCACATCAGAAGATGAAATTACTTTGCATAAAGAGCGTGCTAAACACTTTTATATGGCAACAAAACAAGGGTGGGAGTGGGCATTTGAGCACATTCCTGAAACAGCACAGCTGATTTATGAAAAATACAATACCCAAAACAAAAGTTTAGAAGCGCTTATCTATGAAGGAGAGACGCTCAAAAAACTTGCCTTCGATGACGACAAACCTTATGGAATACTTGAAACTAAAAAATTTGAAGCAATTAGCAATGTTTACAAAATAAGTGGAATAATGCAAAATACCTACTCGATAGAAGGATTCATAGACCCTCAACATTTTGCTAAAGACATTGTTAAGGTCGGTGTTTTAGCCATTCGAGAAGACACTGGGACTATGCCACAGACCTGGATTGATAGTGAACACTATTTAAGCAACCTTTTCCCTTCACATCAATTTATGATCATTCCCCTTTCTTATGAAGAGATGAAGAAAAAAGTTCAACAAGACACTATAGACTTTATTATCACCAATCCTATGTTTGCCATCCAACTTGCACAAGCCTACGGAATCAGCCAAATTGCTACGATAAGCCCTCGCTACAAAGATCACTACTATAGCGAATATGGTAGTGTCATTTTTACCAAAGTAACTACTCATATCAAACGATACAATGATCTTCGTGACAAAAAAATAGGTGCTGTATCGCCACACTCTTTTGGGGGTTATCTCTTAGGTATGAAAGAGATCGGTATACCCATATTGGAAAAAAATATCACCTTTTTTGGCACGCATTATAATGTGGTGAAAGCCGTTCTTGAAGGCCGTGTGGATGCAGGTATCATTCGTACCGATGTATTGGAAAAAATGCAGGAAGATAATCTTATTCAGTTGAGTGATATCAACGTTCTCAATGTAAAGAAGTATCCTGATTTCCCTTTCCTGATCAGCACAGAACTCTATCCAGAGTGGGTACTTGCCAAAACACCTCACACGCCTGAATACCTCACCAATGAAGTACTAAGCACCCTTTTAAAACTCTCGACAAAACCAAGAGCGAAACAAGAATTTCGATTGAGTACGCCACAAGATGATTCAAAAGTACATGCCGTGCTGAAAGAGTTTAATATCTATCCCTATCAAAAGGAGCCCTTTACCTTTGCAGAGGTTTTTTTTAAATACAAATACTTCTTTTTAGGGCTTTTTATCCCTTTTATTATGGCGATCTTCTTCATCATGCATATTCAACGACTCAATAAAAAATTACGTGAACATGCCATAGAGATTGGAAATTTTAATGCAACCTTAGAACATGAAGTAGAAGAGAGAACCCATCAGCTCACCTTGCTCAATTCCAAACTGAAAGAACTTGCCAATACCGATGAACTAACCAAAATAGACAATCGAAGACATTTTTTTCTCCTTGCAACACAATATTTTTATGCATCCAAGCGAAACAACACAGAACTTCATATTTTCTCCTTAGATATAGACCTGTTCAAACAGGTTAATGACACTTATGGTCATGCAATAGGGGATGAAGTACTCAAATCGTTCTGTCATACGGTTAAAGAGATTATCAGGCAAAGTGACCTTTTTGGACGTATTGGTGGAGAAGAATTTTGTATCTGCATCCAAAACACAACACTAGAAGGGGCAACCATTCTTGCCGAGAAGATCAGGGAGTGCGTTCAAAACACAACAGCAATCGTCGACACTAAAGAGCTTCCAAAAATTACCGTCAGCATTGGTATCAGTAGTTTACATAAAGCAGATAACGAAATTTTTGACATCATTAAACGCTCTGATGAAGCGCTTTATCGAGCAAAACGCAATGGTCGGAACCAAGTGCAAATCATTTTGCACTAAATTTCAATCAATGCTTTAGGTTACACTTTATAATAAGAGTTAGACGTCTTGAGTTTAACTTCTTTAATTAAGAGTTTATTTATCCGAGTTGGCTATAATTTTCATATATTTTTAAAAAAGGACACACATGTCATCAACCAAACTCAAAGGCAATCCAGTCGCTCTTGCAGGTAATGAAATTAACGTCGGAGACAAAGCACCAATCGTTAAAGTCGTCGCAAAAGATTTAAGTGAACTCACTATCGGTGGTCCAAGTGATAAAGCACAAATCATTGTGATCGTACCTTCTTTAGACACGGCTGTCTGTGCACAAGAGACACGTACATTTAACACAAAAGCTGCTGCAATCAAAGATGCAACAGTAGTGGTTGTTTCTATGGACCTCCCTTTTGCTATGGGACGTTTTTGTACCACAGAAGGGATTGAAAACCTTCAAGTAGGAAGTGATTTTAGAGAAAAAGCAACGGCAAACGCTTACGGTGTTTTGATTGCAGATGGTCCACTTAAAGGATTAGGTGCAAGATCTATTTTTGTTGTGGATAAAAGTGGTAAAGTTGTTTACAAAGAGATTTGCCCAGAAATTACAGAAGAACCTAACTATGAAGCAGCATTATGTGCGCTTAAAGGAACAGTAGCTCCAGCACATCAATGTGGCTGTGGCGCAAAATAACGCTTAACTCATTCCCGCTCCTTCTTGTGTCTTTGAAAGCCACAAGAGGAGTTCCTCCATCTTCACGATCATCTTTGCATCAACACTCTTTTCAGGAAATTCCAAGATCGTCTCCATCAAGGCTCTGTTTTGTAAAAAAGCGATGTCATACAGTGCTGCTTTTTCGATAATTTTTTCCAAAGCAGTATTATGTTCAAGCGTTGTCGCACTCTTCTGTACGGCTTGATACTGCGATAATCCTTGTCGCATCATAGTGCAATGACTCCTGCAAAACGTCCTGTTATTTTATCTCTTCGGTACGAAAAGTAATTGTGATTGCTACAACTACACTCTTTTGAAATTTCGAGATGCTCAGGGTTAATGCCAAGATCCAAGAAGGCATCACGATTGTAGTGTTGTAAATCTAAAAAATACTTTTTATCTTGGATGTGAACAAATTTTTCAAATCCTACAATGACTTCTTCGCCCACTTCATAACAACACGCATGAATCGAAGGCCCCATAAGAATACGCAACTCATGCATATGCGTACCAAACGTCTCTTGCATAGCCAGTGCACATTTTTGCCCTATATGCAATTGGCTTCCAACGCGTCCGGCATGTGCCACCCCAATGGCTTGATGCACCGCATCGTAAAACAAAATCGGGATGCAATCTGCAACCATAACGCATAAGGCAATATCAGGACGTGCTGTAATCATCGCGTCGCAGATTGGTGTTTCATCGCTACCGTCAATCAAAACCACTTTATCGCCATGGATTTGATCCATAAAAACAAGTTTGGAAACGCCCATCTCTTCGCATAAAAACTCTCGATTTTTCTTTACATGTAAAGGATTGTCACCCACATGTAAAGCGAGATTGAGGCTATCAAAAGGCGGTTGACTTACCCCTCCAAACCTCGTTGTAAAACGATACTGCATTAATAAATCGCCATAATGCGATCGACTCCATTCCAATCAAGCGCATCTTTTTTTTGAAACATATGGTAAAGATAACGTGCGAACATATCGGTTTCAACGTTAACTCTGCGCCCGATTTTATAACTTCCAATCAACGTTTTTTCTAACGTATGGGGAATAATCGTTAAACGAAAACTCTTTTTACTCACATCATTGACCGTCAAACTCACGCCATCAATGGTAATACTTCCTTTAGGAATCACAAATGTGATCTGTTTTTCAGGAATACTGACTTCGATATCCAGCCCATTTTCTCTTTGATTTAAATGCTCTATCACCCCCACACAATCCACATGCCCTTGAACCATATGCCCATCAAGGCGATCGCCTAAAGCAAGGGCTGGCTCAATATGCACCTTCCCTTTCAAGTTTTCAACAGCAAGTAAAGACCTGCTTTCCAAAGAGAGTTCAACACTAAAACCACCTTCAAAAAGCTGGATAACGGTTAAACATGCACCATTGACTGCAATGCTGTCGCCAATACAAGGCTTATAGGTCGCACGAAGCGTTAAAATGTTATTGGAATAATGTGTAACTTCTGCAAATTCGCGAATAAGACCTGTAAACATACTCAACCTTTTTGTATTTCTATGATTTTATTATAACGCTTTTAGTATTGAACTTGCCTAAGGAAAAAGATTCATATCAAATCTAATGCATAGGCATTTTATTGACAATTTAATTTGAGATAGTAAAGAATAAATCCACCCTATTTTCCCCCTTTTTTTCACTTCTTTTCTTGTTATGATGTATTTTAAGAACTACTATGTCTATAATGAAAAAATATTTTTTCAATGTTAACCTTAAAATTAAGTGGATTTAGTATAATAATATAAAATGATATATGGAGATTTGGCAATGAGCAACTGGACAATTTCGAAGAAAATTTACATTCCTCTTTTTGGCGGGCTTGTCATTGGCTTCATCCTTATTCTCTTTTCCTCGTATTTGAGTATCAAAGATATTGAAGGCACTGTCTACACGAAAGAAAAACGAAACCTAAATGTGTATATCACCAACCAATTAGAAACCAAAAAAGAGGTATGTCTTACCAATGCCATTGTATTGGGAAGTAACGACAATGTACTTAATGCCCTTGAAACAGGTGATCGTAAAGCTGCACTCAAAGGACTTAATGAAATTGTCAAATCCTTTACAAACTACGCTGAAAGTAAAAACCCTCAAATTCATATTCATACCAAAGATATCAAAAGTTTTTTACGTCAATGGAGCCCCAATAAATTTGGTGATGACCTCTCTTCATTTAGACCAAGTATTAAAAAAGTAAAAGAGACCAAAGCACCCATGTATGCAATCGAAATGGGTGTCGCTGGTATGTCAGCACGTGGTCTTGCTCCTGTGTTAAGTGAAAGTGGAGAGTATCTAGGTTCGGTAGAGTTTATCCTTGGATTTGATGATA
>JAVHRG010000199.1:0-2780 GCA_036171535.1 Sulfurospirillum sp.
CTTAGAACCAGGCCACTCTAAAACAATGATGGCGGCGTTTATTATCGCTATTAGAGGAACTGTGAACCAGTCTATCATGCTCGGACTTGCTGCGACACTTTCACATACTGCGGTGGTTTGGGCTATTGCGCTTTTGGGTATGCATTTTGGTGCACGTTTTGCAACCGAAGCGGTAGAGCCGTATCTTGAAGTTGTTTCGGGTTGTATCATGACGTTTATCGCACTCTGGACACTCTGGCAAACATGGAAAAATGAACGTGCTTGCTTCACCACACATGAACATGACGACGACCATCATCATTCGCACGAGCATAGTCATGATCACGATGAGCACCATCATCACGAGCATCACCACAGCACAGAAGAGATCATCTTTGAAGAACTTGGCAGTTGTAGTGATCCCCATGAACTCGCACACGCCAAAGATATTAAAAAGCGCTTTTCAAACAAAGAGGTCACCAACGGGCAGATTTTGCTTTTTGGACTAACGGGTGGGCTTATCCCCTGCCCTGCATCGATCACAGTGCTTCTCATCTGTCTACAACTCAAACAATTTACACTCGGTGTTGCGCTTGTATTAGCCTTTAGCGTTGGTCTTGCACTTACATTGGTAGCATCAGGTGTTATCGCCGCATTGAGTATGCGCCATCTCTCAAAAAGATGGAATGGCTTTGGAGAGTTTGCCAAAAAAGCGCCTTATTTCTCAGGCGGCCTTATTTTGCTTGTGGGCTTGTATATTGGGTATCAAGGCTTGCACCATTTTTTCTAAGGGATCTTTACATGTAAAGTATTTCATGTAGAGTCATTTACTTGATTAATAAATAGGCAAATAGCATTTTTATTCACATCAAAATATTTCAAAATTGATTATTTATTAATCAGCCAATGATGACCTAGCATTTATTTCTTCTGTAAAATACGGCGTATCATTTGAAACTTTACAAAGGATCTTTAATGTTTAAGTCCGTCACCATAAAACTGCGGCTTTGGGGTATTGCGATTGTCTTTATCTCAGGCTCATTTTTATTTGCATTTTTTGCCTATACAACCATTCATGAAGTTAAAATCAACGGTAAACTTTACAATGAAATTATCCTCGCCAAAGATTTGGTTGCTGATATCCTACCACCACCTGAATATATTATTGAAACGCGTTTGGTGAGCTTAGAGATGCTACGCACCGAAAATAGCGCTGAACTTGCCACTTTTATCGCAAAAATCAAAACATTAAAGCAAGAATACGAAGAGAGGCATGCCTTTTGGGTCAAAAACCTTCACCATGAGAAAATAAAACCACTGATGGTTGAAAAAGCGTATGCTCCCGCAATGCACTATTTCACACTTTTGGAAACAGAGTTTATCCCCGCTGTGCAAGCAGGAGACTTTAAACAAGCATCTCTCTTAGCCTCTGGAAAACTGAAAGATGCCTATGTAGAACATCGAAATATTGTTGATCAAATTGTTGTGTTAGCCAATGAATATGCCAGTGCCAATGAGACCAATGCCAGTGATCTTTTACGCAATGAGAGTATCATGCTTAGTTTTATATTCGCACTTATTTTTCTTGCGACCATTACTTTAATTTATCTCTCCATTAAAGTTATTTTGCACCGTATTAAAGCCATTTCCTTCTTAGCACAAGAGTTCCAACAAGGCAACCTTCTTTACCGTGTGACCTTAGATGGAAACGATGAAATTTCAAATGCTACCGACAACTTTAACCATTCCATCGCCAAAATGCAGAGCATTATGCACAATGTCAAAGAGGCTTCTGAGAAAAATGCCCTCACCGCAGCAGAGCTTAGTCAAACGTCCCATACGATTGGCATGCACATTGAAGATAACGCCAAAGAGATCAATCTCAATCAAGCAGAATTGCTCAAACTTGAAGAGGTTATAGAAGCAACAACAGAGCAATCCGTTATGATGGTTCAAGAGATTGATAACGCGAACACCATGTTGCAAGAAGCAAAAACTAAAATCAGTCGTATGGAAGCGGACATCCAACAAAGTTCAGAATCCGAAAATGCCCTTGCCGGCGACTTAGAGAGGCTTTCACAAGAGACAGAACAAGTACAATCCATCTTAACCATGATTAGCGATATTGCCGATCAAACCAACCTTTTAGCCCTCAATGCCGCCATCGAAGCGGCGCGTGCAGGCGAACATGGGCGCGGATTTGCTGTTGTGGCGGATGAAGTACGAAAACTCGCTGAGCGAACCCAAAAAAGCTTACTGGAAATCAACGCGACCATTCAGGTCATCGTCCAGTCGATCAATAGCGTCAGCGAAAAGATGAGCGTCAATGCTCGTTTTATTCAAGAGAGCTCAGAATCTTCTAAAACGGTTCAAAAGGTCATTACCTTAACGGTCGATACGATGTCAAAAGCGAAAGCAAAAGTCGAAGTCACTGCCAATAATTCTACACAGATCAAACTTGGCATCCACAATATCTTAGCACTCTTTGAAAAGATCAATACCTCTGCCGCCTCAAATGTTGTAAGTATTGAACAAATCGCTGCAACTTCGCATGATCTTGATGCCATGAGTGAAGCACTCAACGCGCAACTCAAACAGTTTAAAGCATAAGAAAACGAAACGGAGCTACCAACCTACGGTAGCTCTTTAAGACTAAGACTCACTTTGCCTTTTTCTTTGTCCACTTCGATGACACGAATGCGCGTTAACTGCTGGTTGATACTCAATACTTCAAGTGGATGAGCGATACGTTTGTCACTCATTTGCGAAATGTGAATCAGTCCATCGTTTTTCAGCCCAAT
>JAVHRG010000200.1:0-2762 GCA_036171535.1 Sulfurospirillum sp.
TTAGCTACATCGGTGGCGAGGGACATAACCTACAAGAACACTCCATTGTATTGGTACGTGGCGGTAGGGTAAAAGATTTACCAGGTGTTAAGTACCATATCGTACGTGGTGCGCTTGATACTTCAGGTGTTGCAAAAAGAACGGTGTCTAGAAGTAAATACGGTACAAAAAGACCAAAAGCTAAATAAATTTAACAGCAGGTGATGTCCTTTGTTTTGACATCATTTGAGTAAAATTTTTAAAAAATTTGAAGGAAATAGTATGAGAAGAAGAAAAGCTCCTGTAAGAGAAGTATTACCAGATCCAATCTACAATAGCAAAATTATCACAAAGTTTATCAATGCGTTGATGCTCGATGGAAAAAAGAGTGTTGCTACTAAAGTATTTTATGGTTCATTAGAACTCGCTGAAAAAAGAAGCGGAACACTCAAAGGGATTGAAATTTTCAATACAGCTATCGATAACGTTAAGCCTGTTATGGAAGTAAAAAGCAGACGTGTCGGTGGAGCAACATATCAAGTTCCAGTCGAAGTTAGAACAACTCGTCAACAAGCATTGGCTCTTAGATGGTTGGTCTCTTACGCTCGTAAAAGAAGTGAGAGAACGATGGTTGAGAGGTTGGCCAATGAACTTTTAGATGCGGCTAATAGTAGAGGCGCTACCTTTAAGAAAAAAGAAGATACTTATAAAATGGCAGAAGCAAACAAAGCGTTTGCTCACTATCGCTGGTAAGATGACGCTGGGAATGTTTACATGTAAACATTCCCTTCTTCAGAACTACACTCCTAATATAACAAGGAAATTATAATGGCAAGAAATACCCCTATTGAAATGGTTAGAAACATCGGTATTGCTGCGCACATTGATGCAGGTAAAACCACAACAACTGAAAGAATCCTTTTTTACACCGGTATCTCTCATAAAATTGGCGAGGTACATGATGGTGCTGCAACAATGGACTGGATGGAGCAAGAGAAAGAAAGAGGTATTACCATTACTTCTGCTGCGACAACATGTACATGGAAAGATCATCAAATTAATATTATCGACACTCCAGGCCACGTTGACTTTACAATTGAAGTTGAGCGTTCTATGCGTGTTCTTGATGGCGCTGTCGCTGTATTTTGTGCCGTTGGTGGTGTTCAACCACAGTCTGAAACAGTTTGGAGACAAGCGAATCGTTACAAAGTTCCACGAATGGTTTTTGTTAACAAAATGGACCGCGTGGGCGCAGATTTTTATAACGTTGAAGCACAAATTAAAAATCGTTTAAAAGCCAATCCAGTACCTATTCAAATCCCTATTGGTGCAGAAGAAAACTTTAAAGGTGTTATTGATCTCGTTGAGATGAAAGCACTTATTTGGGATGATGACGCTGCAATGGGTTCAAACTACCAAGTGGTTGAAATTCCAGCTGATCTTGCAGATAAAGCTAAAGAGTATCATGAGAGAATGGTTGAAGCTGTTTCTGAGACCAGTGATGAGTTGATGGAAAAATACCTTGGTGGTGAAGTGCTTACGAAAGCTGAAATTAAAGCAGGTATCAAAGCAGGATGTCTTGCAATGACATTTATTCCTATGATTTGTGGAACAGCATTCAAAAACAAAGGTATTCAACCAATGTTAGATGCTGTTATTGATTATATGCCAGCTCCTACAGAAGTACATGCCATTAAAGGTGTATACGAAGACGGACATGAGTGTGTCGTTGATTCTACGGATGAAGGCGAATTTGCTGCACTTGCGTTTAAAATTATGACCGATCCATTCGTGGGTCAATTAACATTCGTTCGTGTTTATCGTGGTTCATTGGAAAGCGGAAGTTATGCTTACAATACAACCAAAGATAAAAAAGAGCGTATTGGCCGTTTATTAAAAATGCATGCGAATAAAAGAGAAGAGATCAAAGCCCTTCACTCAGGTGAAATTGGCGCGGTTGTAGGTCTTAAAGAGACACTAACCGGTGATACACTTGCGAGTGAGAAAGATCCTGTAATTCTAGAGCGAATGGTGTTCCCAGATCCTGTTATCTCTGTTGCTGTTGAGCCTAAAACCAAAGCAGATCAAGAGAAAATGGGTATTGCCCTTCAAAAATTGGCACAAGAAGATCCAAGCTTTAGAGTTGAGACCGATGAAGAGAGTGGTCAAACGATCATTTCTGGTATGGGTGAGCTTCACTTAGAGATTCTTGTTGATCGTATGTTACGTGAGTTTAAAGTCAGTGCGGAAGTAGGTCAACCACAAGTTGCTTACCGTGAGACAATTCGTGCATCGGTTAACCAAGAGTACAAATACGCAAAACAATCTGGTGGTCGTGGTCAATATGGTCACGTTTACCTCAAAATTGAGCCACAAGATGCAGGTAAGGGTTATGAATTTGTTAACGATATCAAAGGTGGAGCAATTCCAAAAGAATTTATTCCTGCTGTTGATAAAGGTATCAAAGAAGCACTCGGTGCTGGTGTACTTGCGGGTTATAAAGTGGAAGACATTAAAGTTACCCTTTATGATGGAAGTTACCATGATGTTGACTCCTCTGAAATGGCGTTTAAATTGGCTGCTTCTATGGGCTTTAAAGAGGGTTGTCGTAAGGCAAAACCAGTTATTCTTGAGCCAATCATGAAAGTGGAAGTTGAAACTCCTGAAGACTTTATGGGTGATGTTATCGGTGACTTGAACCGTCGTCGTGGACAAATCAACTCTATGGATGATAGAAGTGGTAACAAAATTGTTAACGCATTCTGCCCATTGGCTGAAATGTT
>JAVHRG010000201.1:0-2760 GCA_036171535.1 Sulfurospirillum sp.
TACTTTATGATTTTGGTGTCTACTGGGATAGAAAAGTTTTAAATATTCAAGAAAACTGTATGAGTCAATACACTATCAATCCCATCTCATTTGCCATCCTTAAACCATTAAAGTTTTCGAGTACAAGTGCTACTCCTATTGAAGGGACATGGACATACAGATATAAATTTACACGCTGTGGTGAATCTATTATTTATAATGCTCTTAACATTGCAAGAGACAATCAAAATCCTCAAATCGTATCGCTCGTACCTGGCACGACAAATTGTGCTCCTATGTTAATCAAAGATGCGTATAATGGAATTTATGCAAACCTTGTAGTGCATAATGCACAAAACAATACGACATGCAAAACAGCTCAAGTACTCAACACTGAGATCACAATGCCACAAACTGCCCAAAATCAAATATGGGAAGAGAAATGGACTATCAAAGAGTGTGATAATACTGTTGAAACCTCATTTTGTTTTACTCCTTCTGAAAAGGGTGGCACAAATTGGATCATTGGAAAATGTAACCCTTAAAACGTTTACATGTAAAAAGGAAAACCGATGAAATTAGTCTCGTGGAACGTGAATGGCATTCGCGCTGTTGCTTCTAAAAATGCGTTTGCATGGGTGGATGTGTTCAAACCTGACATCTTGTGTTTACAAGAGATCAAAGCCGAAGCGCATCAAATTCCTGAGCCACTTTTCGCACATGGCTTTACATGTAAACATGTGAACTCTGCTACGAAAAAGGGCTATTCGGGGACGATGAGTTTTTCGACCATTGATTTTAAAAAGACCGACACCGCGCACGCCATCGACCATACGCACGAAGGGCGCATTTTGGAGCACCATTTTGGCGATGTGGTTTTGTTTAACGTTTACTTTCCCAACGGTCAACAAAGCGAAGAGCGTCTTGCGCATAAGATGAAATTTTACAGTGATTTTTTGGCGCATACCGAAGCATTGAGAGCGGAGGGAAATAGCATCATCATCTGTGGTGATGTCAACACCGCGCACCGTTCTATTGATCTTAAAAATCCAAAAGCCAATGAAGAGACTTCGGGGTTTTTGCCCATTGAACGCGCATGGATTGACACGCTTTTAGACAAAGGCTACATCGATACGTTTCGACATATCCACGGTGACATCAAAGATGCGTACTCGTGGTGGTCATACCGTTTTGGAGCCAGAGAGCGCAATGTCGGGTGGAGAATCGACTATGTTTTCATCTCCAAAGAGCTAGAACCGCGTTTGAAAGATGCGTTCATTCTAGCCTCCGTTGAAGGCTCAGACCATTGTCCAGTGGGCATTGAGCTAGAGTTATAAGGCTTTACATGTAAAGCCTATTTTCGTTGTTGTTTATACGTTTCCATCATATTTCTAAGATCGTGAATATCCGTGTGGGTTCCTACAACTTTGGTTGGATACCCATCATTATTGTACGCAATGACTTTGGCTTGGTCTAACACCCATTTATAGCTTCCATCTTGACACAACATACGATGTTGATGCCGATAATGCGCTCTTCTACCACTCAAAAGTGCTGTTATCTCATTAAGACAGCCATTCAAATCTTCAGTGTGAATAAGCGACATCCACTTATCTTTTGTCTGTTGAAATGTTCCATATTCATAGCCTAACATAGTAACCCATTGAGGGGACAACGTGATTCGATTGCCAATAGGATCCCACTCCCAAAATCCATGTCCTACGCATTCTAAAATATTCATATACTCTTTTTTCATTACCTAGAACCTTTTTTGTTGTTGATCATTTTTCAGATGGAAGTTTACACTTTGAATGTGATTTTTGCGTTACATGTAAACGATCACATTTTCATATCTCCTCATTTTTTCCTTATGTTTACATATAATTTACGTTAACCTACTACGATACAGCACAAAAAAAGGAGAGCAATGTTATTGGCAACAATTAAAAACAAACTAGCATTTTTACTGGTTATTATCTTTTTAGGATTTAGTGCATTAGGCATTGAGAGCCTCAAAGAAGGAAATGATGCTAAAATGGCAGCTACTCGTTTGTCGACTATTCCAGAGATAGAAAAATTAGCAATGGAACTGCGCATTGAACAGCGTGATTTTCAACTCTACTTTAAACAATCAAATTTGGATCGTTATGAGCAGATATTTCAAAAACTCTTGAGTGATTTGGACGCACTTAAACTCATTCTTATGAGCTCTCAAAATCATCAGCGTATTGAAACACTCAAAAAACTCTTGACGCAGTGGCACGATATTAACATCCCACGAATGCAACTTTATAAAAAATATGGCGCAACACTGCATGAACCAAGTTTTGCTCAAAACTACCCAGAAGATGCTCAAAAACTTAATGAGTATCACAAACAAAGCACCCAAGGTTTTGCTAGCATAACAGATAAATTAGATGACTTAGCAAGCTCCGTCAAAACAAACAACTTCAATCGTCTTGACACCAATATGATGGCCTCTCAAATGACATTAGCCATTGTGATGATCATTGTTTTGGCTATATTTTTCATTGTCACACGTTCCATTAAACATTCTGTAGCACGAGCAAAAGCGGGCTGTGAGCAGATGCGCCAGAACAAAGATTTAAGCATGCAAATCAACATTCACTCCCATGATGAGATCAACGACATTATTCAAGCGGTTAATGCGCTGATTGCCGATGTTGCCAAAGCGCTTAATCTTGCCAAAAGCAACGCCATCGAAAATGCCTCTGTTGCGGAAGAACTTTCCAGTACAAGTCTGCAAATTGGAAAACGTGC
>JAVHRG010000202.1:0-13686 GCA_036171535.1 Sulfurospirillum sp.
ATTTTTATCTCTACCCTCATTGACATCGAAGATATATCTCGAGCGTTTGAACTTGGATGCTATGATTATTTAAAAAAACCTTTTCATTTAAAAGAGCTCAATCTCAGAATAGACAGAATTTCAAAAACTGCTAAAAAAGATATGCATCACAAAAGGCTCTCTCCTTCTTACAGTTTTAATTGTGACACGATGACACTTTATTTTCACGAAGAACCGCAAGTTTTATCCAAACGACAACTTCAAATTATCGAATTTCTAAGCCGCAACCGAGGATTTGTCTGTGGCTTTGATATGTTTCGAGAAAATGTGTGGAATGATATGGATATGGATGTCGATGATGCAACCATACGAACAGAAATCAATCGCTTAAAAAATAATTTGAAAGAAGATTTTATCGTCAATATTAGAGGCATTGGCTACATGATCAAAGTCTTTTCAGTTTAAAACATACGCCAAAAGGCTTTACATGTAAAGCCTCTGTCTCATAAAAAATTCAAAACTATTCTGCATTTTTATGAATAAAAAGTGTTTGCGTGGGATAGGCAAAGGCTATCCCTGCTTTGCTAAAGGCTTCAAATATTGCAAGATTGATCGACTGTTGTATATCCATATAAGTATTATAATCCCCACCATTGACGTAATACACAAATTCAAACTTCAAGCTAAAATCTCCATACGTTGCAAAATGCCCCCTATCATACGTTGTATTATCCACCATTGTAATGATCTCTTTAACTATAGTTGTTATTTTTTTGAGTAACTCTGGCGCAATCTGATACGTCACACTCAATGCAAAAACGACCCTTCGACTTTCCATTCTTTTATAATTATGCACGCGTGAATTGGTCAAATCGGTATTGGAAAAAACCAGTTGTTCTCCACTGAGTGCGCGCATGCGTGTTGTTTTGATACCAATGTGCTCAACAATACCTGACTTATCACCCACCATGATAAAATCGCCCGTTTCAAAAGGTTTATCAAAAAAAATGACAAAATAGCTAAAAAGATCCCCCAGCACTGCTTGAGCAGCCAAAGCAACGGCAATACCACCGATACCAAGACCTGCCACTACGGCTGATATTTTGACACCAAGATTATCCAAAAGAAACATGATGGCAATAATCCAAATCGCAAAACTCACCAACCCACTAATTCCTTTGAGCTGATCTTTCTTTTGCATTGAATCATCGGATTTTTGTAAATAGCGTTGCAAACTATAATGCGCAATGGCAATCACAATACGTACGGAAAACATCGTCAATAAAACGATCATCATCACATCAAGAATATGCTCTATTTTCGAAGATAATGTCAGGAATTTGAGTGACAAATAAAAGATAGAAAAGTAAAAAATAGGAATAAAATAGGTCTCAATGACACGGATAATTAAACCACTCACCTGTGTCGGAATTGCATTGATCCATATTTTAAGCTTTGCCAAAATGTAATGTTTCAAAATAAAAACAGACAACGTGCCTAAAGTATATCCCCCTAATGCGAGGCAATAGTCCAAAAGGGTGTTTCCCATAAAGGTATAGTCTAAAAATGCATTGATCGTCATCTTGTTTGCCTTTTATGCATGACCGCGTTCATAAAGCCTTCGCCCCACGTATGTACATCGTTACTTCGCACAATCGCATTCATCCGCGCCATACGGTACGCTCTATCATCTTCGCCTAATGTGAGTGCAAGATAGAGTGTCTCTTCCATGCTTTTAGGATCGTATGGGTTCGTGAGCAGTGCGCCATGCAGTTCAACCGCAGCACCTGCAAATTCTGAAAGAACAAGCACCCCTTTGCCACCAAGATTGCCTTGCGTTGCCACATACTCTTTGGCAACTAAATTCAGTCCATCACGAAGCGGAGTGATCCACGCCACATCCGCCACACCATAATATGCAATGACATCTTCATACGCAATGGAACGGTAAAAGTAGCGTACAGGCGTCCAATCCAGTGTCGAAAAACGACCATTGATACGTCCAACCATCTTATCGACATCCACTCGAAGAGACTCATACACTTCCATACCAGAAGCGGCAGGCGTTACAAAGTTAAGTAAAACCAAATTTTCAATAAACTCAGGATGATTTTCAAGCAGTGTTTCAAACGCTAAAAGTTTTTCAAGTGCGCCTTTGACGTAATCAAGCCTTTCTAAAGAGAGGATGGCTCGTTTACCGACAAATTCATTGCGAATACTCTCTATCTTATGACGTACTGAGAGTTTTTTAAGTAAAAGATCGATTTGTGCACAGTCAATGCCAACAGGATGCGCACCAAGATGCACGTCTCTTCCTCCAACACGAATGCTATCGGTCACCTTATCGACCCCAAGCGCACAACCATAGGTCATAAAGCGTGGCGCACATGAAGATTGAGCGAGTATCTTCGTCGGAGCATAACTTTGCACCACATCCACAAAATTTTCGACATAACGAGGTATATGAAAGCCTATATAATCGCACTGCAACAAACTTCCGATAATCTCACGACGCCATGGAATAATGTTGAAAATATTGGCAGGTGGAAAAGTCGTATGGTGAAAAAAGGCGATTTTCAGATCGGGTCTTAACATCCGTAAAAAGGCAGGAACCATCCATAAATTGTAGTCATGAATCCAAACAAGTGCCCCATGAGCAGCCTCTAAAGCCGCCTGCTTAGCAAAAATCTCGTTGATTTCGAGGTAATGTTCCCAATGATCTTGCTTAAACTCCGCCTTATCAGGAAATGAAAAAATGATGGGCCAAAAGGCCTCTTTGGAAAATTTCTTATAAAAAAGATCGACATCCTTAGCCAAAAGAGGAATTCGTGCGGCTTGTAAATGAGGATATTTAGAGACATCTACACCCACTTGCACCTGAAAATTTTCAGGTGTCCTACTCGGTTGCAATGACCAAGCAACCCACGAGCCTTTGATGCCAGTCGTAAAAAAATTCAGCAAAGTAGGAATAATGCCATTGGGGCTTTTTGGTTTATGTCGTTTGCCATTTGCCATTTCATCAAACGGCAAGCGATGATAGACCATCACCAAGTCCGATTTTCCTGCTTTATGAATGAGAGAAGGCTTTTCACTTTTTAAAAATTCATAATGCGCAAGCCCTTCGATAATACCTGCACACCCCTCCCCAGAAGAGAGATAAACCTCTTTGCAATCACGCACCGCATGAATTAAAGCTGGCTCAGAACCACCCACAACAATACTCGAAAAACCCTCTTTAAACATCGAAAGATCATTGAGTGTATCACCCGCGGTTACAATTTGTTCAGGAGCAAATTCAAGTTGTGCACAGAGCTTCCGCAAGGTTGCACCTTTCCCCGTTCCTTTGGGCAAAATATCAAGGTATTTATGTGCTGAAAAAAGAAGCTCACAACCCAAGGCTTCCACAACAGCTCTTAGACCATCATCGATCAATCCTTCGCGTACAAAAAACGAACAACGTCGCTCTTGGGGTACACTTTGGCGCTCTAAATAGCCAAAAGGCTCAAGGGCGTCAAGAACCTGTTGTGTGCCTGGCCATACATCGGAAATACTCTGTTGCAAAGGAAAAACAGGCAGCAACGTGTCGCCATGCACGACCGTAGCCCCCACATCCGCGATGATATAATCAGGTCTAGGAACCATTGGATCGTTTAAAAGTGGCAAGATGGACTCTAAGCCTCGACCTGAGACAAAAATAAGCTTAGCATGTGGAATGTTACCACTGAAAAGTTCACGTAAATGACGACGTGCTGGCAATGGGCCTGCGAGCAGTGTACCATCTAAATCGGTGGCAAGAACCACACTTGAGTTTGAGTCTAATGAAGAAGAAAGTAATTTTTTAAGCATGGGTGCCTCCAGTGTATTTTGTCGAACAAAACCCTTTGGCTGGGCAACATTTATAAGAGAGTTCCACGTAAAAGTGAATTAAAAATCATGTAGAGTGTTGTATATCAATCTATTGTAGCTGAAACTTTCGTATTGAAGCTTAGGGAAGAAGCGGTATAAATTCTTGTGGTGAAGCTTTACATGTAAAGATTTTATTGATTGTAAAAGTTATAAGTTTAGTTCTGATTTCTTTTTATACACCAATATCTTCATTCCAAAGTTCTGGATTGTTTTGTATAAAAGATTCCATCAGTTGACGACATTTTTGGTTGTTGAGCACTTCAACTTCGACACCTCTTGACCTTACATACGCTTCTGGTCCACAAAAGGTATGGTTTTCACCGATGACTACTTTTGGAATTCCATAAAGTAAAATGGCACCACTGCACATATCGCAAGGAGATAAAGTAGAGTAAAGGGTTGCTCTATGATAATCAGCTGCGCTAAGTCGCCCAGCATTTTCCAAACAGTCCATTTCCGCATGCAATACAGCACTTCCTTTTTGAACTCTCTGGTTGTGACCACGTCCTACTATTTTACCGTCTATCACAAGAACAGCACCAATAGGTATGCCACCCTCATCCAACCCTTTTTGGGCTTCTTCTATGGCTGCTTCTAAAAATTTATCCATCATTTTGCCTTTTAGTTATCCTAGATTGTTTTGTATTATAGCTTTTTTGCAATGTTGTATGATACGGAAGTTAAACTTTGAGAAGTTGACTTTTTATATCTTTACATGTAAAAAAATGAAATTTTAGAAAGTTAAAAGTTTAGCTCCGACCTTTTTATAATTTCGGCTCTCGTTTATATCTCTTTTGTGAAGAGAAACAAGAAAATCAATGTTTCTCTTCTCTTATATTTAGAAAAAATCAGCGTTTTTGTCTACCCATTTAAAATACTCAATAATATCTGTAATCTCTTGGTCATTCATATTTTGGTTTGGCATTTTAAGGTTAAAAAATTCAATGAGCTTTTTCATATAAGGCTCTTGAAATTTACTTTCAGGATTTTTAACATATTCTACAATCCATTGCTCAGCATTTTTATGGCGTTTAAGTACACCCGTTAAATCTGGACCGGAACTAACTCTGCCAATGACATGGCATCCAGAACAACCGCCTTCTTTAAAAGCCCCCTCTCCTCTCTTAACAGCTTCAGATTTTGGAGAAGCCAACACACTTGCTAACAAATCTTTAGCCCTAATAGCCGAATCAGCCGTTTTGATGATATATTGCCATGCCATATTTTCAAACAGAATAGCATTTTCCAAATTATTTTCATTGTACGCTTTCAAAGCTTTCTCTTTCTCAGGAAGAATCTTCGCATATTGGTCTTTAGCATCTTCTACCAAGTTATTAACAGTCGGATACTTCAAAGCTTGATTCTCTTTTAAAAATGTAAAAAGATCATCAACAACGTTTTTAGATGCTTCATTATTGGCTGTAATTTTTTTATACTCTTCTTGAAGCTCTGAAGGAGAGAGATTTTTTATTTTTGATTTCTGACTCCAGTCATAATCTTTTTTCGGATCTTTAACCAAAAAATATCCCATCATTTCCAGATGTAATGCCGAACAAAATTCCGTGCAATAGTAAGGGAAAACACCTTCGATATCTGCGACAAAATCGATCTGTGCCGTTTCCCCTGGTTCGACAGAGACATGAATATCGTGATGATCAATCGTAAAACCGTGCGTTTCGTCTTCTGCACGTTCGACATTCGTAATATACATCGTTACTTTGTCCCCTTTATTGACGGTAATATGCTCTGGATTGATATGTGAACGCACCATCGTCGCATAAATATAAACATGATCTCCTTTTCGAACAATACGTTCTTCTCCCGCAAGCGTTTTACCTATATGCGGCTGACCCGTTTTCGGGTTTGTTCCCATAGGATATCTGACTTCGGGGTGTATTTTACTTGCGCGAATGGATGCAGCCTGATGAGGCTCGCCTAAAGGTATCGGTAAGTCGTATAACAGTTCCATCTTTTTTTCGCCAATATCAATGAGTTGATTATTTTGTGGATGCAATGGTCCGACAGGTAAAAATCTATCAATAGCTAATTTATTCAAAGCGATAAGATATTTCCCTTGAGGATCGGCAGATTTACCTTCCATCGCTTCAAGATGGCCAACATTATAGTGAATATTAACTCTGTCAAGTAGCTTCAAATTTTTATAGTCCCATTTTACAATTTGAGAATCTACATACAAAGAGCTGTAAACAATTCCATCCTCTTTTCCAAAGCTATTATGTAGATGTCCAAGTCCCAATTCAAGTTGACCATGCAATGATTTTTTTAAATCGAGGATTGGTATACCATAAGAATCCTTGCCGATAAACTCTTTATTCTCTATTTGTTTAATGATTTTTTTAAAGTCATAGACAGAGGCATGTGTATCTAGCTTTCCAGAAACGATAATATATTGACCGTCAGGATTCACGTCAACTCCATGCGGAGATTTATTTTCCGGAATCAAAAAAAGTGCATTATTTTTAACTGCCACATCAATAGGAATTACTTTGTGATTATTAATGATTTTTACATTTTTTGCATCTTTTGCAAGCTCAGCTAATTTTTTCCAATTGTAAACATGTAAATAATCCGTATCGCTACGACTGCATCCCGCTTCGAAGGGAGGGAGCCCTTTTTCAATTCCTCCCGTATAAAGTTCGGAATTAAAAGAATTAGTAAATCCCCATCCATCTGAGATACCTTTTCCAGCATCTGTCAAATCTTGCATATAAGGAGGAAGTTCTAACGTAAAAGATTCTTCTGGCAAAATTCTTCCTTTTTCTTTGTCAAATTTCCAAAAAGTTACTCCCCCTCTATAAGTATCTTGGTAAGCTTCCATAGGATAATAATCGTTTGTTAAAGGTGCAGCATATTGACATGATTCAAGAATATAATCAGTATTTGGCGTCACAAAAGCGCCGCCATGATCTGATTTAAAAAGAGGGTTCACAACGATTTGAGAAGTTTCAAAATATTTTAAATTAATAACGGCAATTCTAGCATTCGCTTTATCATTAATAAAAAGGTATTTCCCATCATAGATACCATTCGTTTCAGAAAGTGCAGGATGATGCGTGTCTCCCCAATTAATTTCTCGACCTCTTACATTGCCTTCTCTTAAAATTTCTTTTGAATCTGTATCAAAACCATATCCTTGCCACGGTTCAGGGGTAAAAACGCTGATATATTTCAATATCCGCATAGAGGGGACACCGTAAACTAATACTTGCCCTGATTGTCCGCCACTGGCAAACACATAATATTCATCATGTTTACCGCTAGGTTGATAGACTTTTAATGCAGCAATGGCGTCTTGCTCAGTGAGTCCGCGCTGTTGCATAATATCTTGAAATTTTGATTGAGCATACATGGATTGCACAGAAAACGTCAATACTAGTATTATGCTATAGATAATCAATAAATATTTTTTCATTTTTTTCTCCTATTGATATCGCTTATTGAGCTCCAAATCTACTAATCTCGTCAATAACGTTTTGAACCTCTTCTTCCGACATATGTTCCAGAATTTCACTGTGCATTTCTTCTTGTTGTTGTTTATATTCTAGTAATTTTTGATACATTCCTTCTTTTTTTAAGCCTATCAATTTCGTTCCCATAGCTCCTTCTCCATTTACGCCATGGCATGGAGCACAATTGCTTTTATAGAGTTGACTGACTTTAAATTTACCTACAGATCCTGCTCGTTCTTCTAAGGCTTTAACTTTTAATGCTTGCCTTTGTCTTTCAGCTTCTCTTTCTCTTTCTTTTTCCATCTCTTCGTTTGCATTAACTATTGGCGTTTGCACGATAACCTCAGTTATAGGTTTTGGCTTAGTGCTACTGACAATGGCAGAAATTTTTTCCAATGTATTGACTCTCATATCGGTTATAACCATGTGTATACTCGCCGATATACCTCCTACTAAAACAAGAATCATGAAAAAATGTTGAAGAAAAGTTGTTTTTTGTGCTATCTGATATTTTAATGCCTTTATTTTTAATCTCCATGCGAATAAAGATAATATACTAATTGATAACAATGCCCAAAAACCAATAACAGGATAAGCATGTGTTGTAAATTGAGCAACTTTCCCGTCACCAAGAAGAATAGGCATAAATGGTTCAATCTTAATGGCACCGTCTTGCAGAGTATGGCCAAACCAATAAAGCCAATACCCGTAAATTCCTATAAACAAAAAAGGTAGGAGTACGGGAATGAGCATAAATGTGTCAATCCATTTAATGTCATAAATAATGAATAACGCAAGTAACATTGCAAGCATAATGAGAGAATAAGGAGCAAGTGCCCGCTCGTAAATTCCTCCTCTTTCCATATGAGCCATTCCAACATAATGATTAATAGTATTCATTTCATGTACCTCTCCACTTAATCCATCAAAATGGATAAATACGGGAAGGCCATAAGGAAAAGCTTCTTTAGGATAATTCGGAGCTTCAAGAGAAAATTTCCATATAGGCATTGAGGGGACACCGATTTCTTCAGAAATCTCTATCATTCCTCTTAAGTTGCCCCTGGTTTTTTGGGGCGTATTAATACTAATATACCTATCTTTTTGATAAAAATTCCACAGAGGATACACATATGATGGAATATCATCTATTCTACCATCTTTGATACGTTCCAAAGTTCCATGAAAACCTACCGACGGAATTACGAATCCATACAATATAATGATTAAAGCAAATACTGCAAGTATTTTTGATATGAAATAAGTAACTTTCATAACCAGCTCCTTATAACTTATTATAAAAAATAACTAATCTTATTTTTTTATTTTATAACTTCATTAGTTTCTTTTTGGTCGCTAATAAGAAAAAATATAGAAAATTATTTTAATTATTTATAGTGATGGAGTGAAAACTATCTTTAAGAAATATTAAAATGTATGCATCAAAGCCAAGACACTTATTAATATCGAATGCTTGCTATTATCGAGGATGGAAATAAGAAAAGAAGAAAAGGGTCAGTTACCACCTTAAAACACCCTAAAAATCTTAATAAATCATAACTGTTTTTCTCTATTATATGCTTTAAGTAACATTGGAATTTTGAGCCACCATCCCACAATGAGCCTGATAGATTTCACTTGAATAACCTTGGTTGGAATGAAAGAGTGCTCTAGCAATAATAATCAGTTTTTTCATAACAGCAATTTGTATCAAAGTCGTATGTTTACCTTTTTCTTTAAGTCTGTCATAGAAACATTTCATCTCTTCATTAAAACGAATCGTTACCATTGTCCCCATAAATAATGACCTTCGATACAGTTTATTACCCGCTTTTGAAATGCGTGTTTTTCCTCTAACCGAAGTACCTGAGGTTTTTTCAATTGGGTCAAGTCCTGCTAAAGAGATGATCTGTTTTTGATTGGCATTGGGATATTTTAGAAAAAGATGGATTAACGCAATAGTTGCAATATCGCCAAGTCCTTTAATGGTTTGGATACTTTGGTATTTCAACGCTAATTTACTATCTTTGGTGATGAGTCTTTTTATTTCATCGATCGTATGCTGTTCTTTTTGTTTAAAGGCTTGAATCTCTTTTTCCAAGGCTTTTTTTAAAGTTGCAGTACTCTCTTTATGCTGCAGTTTTTCTAAGTGATTGCTTGTTTGGACTCTTTGTTTTACTAATAGTTGGTAATAGCTCATCAAGTCATTTATTTGCTCTACAATCACATCAATAACAGGAATATGAATCTCTTCTTCTTTTGCCAGCATTCCTGCTTGGCAGAGCATCTTTGCATCTACTTTATCGGTTTTATTACGAATCGATAGCGCTTTAGCAAAGTTATGCGAAGCTTTTGGATTGATCTTAAAGACTCGAATGTGTTTATTGGCACAAAAGAGTTCTAGGGTACTGCTATAACTTGATGTTGGTTCGTAAACAAAAACGAGGGAATCGTGTTCTTTTTTATAAAGTTTTTTGAGTTTAGAAAATAACTGCGTAAAGCCTTTAACCGTATTGGCTATTTCTATCTCTAGCTCACTTTGTGGGATAAACACACTCACAGTTGACTTAGAGACATCCAATCCGATAAAATTATCCATGATAAACCTCCATGACATGATTGGAGAGTTTGGTAGGCAAGAGGATAATTCCTCTTGCTGATGATTCAACCTTATTGCACATTAACTTCGCCTCGTACAATACAGTCTAACCTCAAAGTTGACTTTGTTACCACTCAAGTTTTTAGTGCAATTACCTAACTGACCCTCAAGCTAATTCTATTTTTTAAGATAAAAGAACCGCTCTGGGCTAAACCCAGCATCTTAACATCCCAAACTCTATGAGTAACTGTATAACTTTTTGGCTTTTTTCATTATACGAGGGCTAAACTTTTAACTTTTTTATCATTTAACCTTTTATATATAAAGACTCAACATTACTAAAATATCACCCTTGCATAAATCGCTCAATATCCTCAACGATCTCATCAATCGCCTCAGTCGCTTTTTGATGCAGCACTTTCGTATAAACTCTCTCATTGATGGCATCACTTGGCTCTAAATTATTGAGAATGGAAACCTTTACATGTAAAGCAAAATGATCCATATCGATGACGTTTCCACTTGAACCGATGATGACTAAAAATTGGCAGTCTTGCATGGCATCATAGAGGTGTTCGTACATCGGTGCGGCTTCGCCGAAGAAGACGATATCGGGGCGAAAGGAACCGCCGCAGTTTTTACATGTAAAGGTTCGCTCTTGCTTGGTGTAACCGATGAGATGGGTTGCACCGCACTGTTCACAGCGAAGGCGTGGCAAAAAGCCGTGCAAGTGTAAGATGTCAATGCAGCCTGCTCGCTCGAAAAGGTCGTCCACATTTTGGGTGATGAGCGCGATGTCGTTGGGGTATTTTTCTTGCAGTTTGGCGATGGCGTAATGCGCGGCATTAGGCTTAACGGAGTTCAGTTGTTCGCGCCTTGCATCGTAAAATGTTAGGGTGTTTTCTCTATTCCAAGACAGACAGCCGGCCGTGCAAATCTCTTCGATGCGGTACTTTTCCCAAAGCCCACCTGTGTCGCGAAAGGTGGAGAGTCCACTCTCCGCACTGATACCTGCCCCTGAAAAAATAACAACCCGTGCCATGGTTTACCTCTTTACAGTTTTGCTAAAAATGCCTTGATTGCCTCGTTGCAATCTTCTGGGTTTTCCACCACACTCATGTGTGCCGCGTTTTTGATGAGTACAAACTCGGAACCCTCTATCTGCTTTGCCATCGTTTGCATCCCCAAAGGAGGTGTTAACGTGTCATGCTCGCCACACAAAAGAAGTGTTGGAATTTTTATGGAAGGAAGGAACTCAGTCATGTCATTGCGTGTTAGCATGGCAAAGACGCACCCTTTAACACCAATGGAGTTAAATTTCATGGACGTGTTGATGCGCTTATCGACAAGTTCTTTATGCTCTTTTTTGTAAGTATCACTGTAACACTGAGCAATGAAATGTTTCGAAAATGATGTTAACCCTTTTGCATTAATGCGTTTAATCGCATCTGAGCGTCTCAGTTTGGCATCATTGTTGTCGGCATGTGCCGCCGTGTCACATAAAATAAGTGCTGAAAATTTATTTTCCATGCGCTCTAAAGCACGCAAGGCGATGTAACCACCCATCGAAAATGCGCATAAAATAGGTGGTTTTTCATCTTTTAGGTCACCAATCATCAACTCAAGGTCATCCACAAATGACTCCATCGTAAACTGTCCATCGCCAATAGAAGAGTCGCCAAGCCCACGTATGTCGTACGCCACACAGTAGTAGGTTTCACTAAGAGCCGCTATTTGGGCGTGCCACATCGTGTGGTCATACGGAAAACCGTGTAAAAAAATGATCGCTCTATTTTTTTGATTGCCTTCCAATAAAACCGATAACCCGCCAACTGTTTTTTTCATTATCTATCCTTTGTATAAAACCATTATACATCAGACATTAAAATATAAGGCCTCCCTGTGGTGCATCACGATCGCCGTGGTACTTTGCTCAGGATGAATTTGGAATGTTACGCTGAGATTGATACCAAATTCCTCAGGCTTGAGCAGGTCAAAAATCACTTGCGTATCTTCCAAGGCAGGGCATGCTGGGTAACCAAACGAGTAGCGACATCCAAGGTAACGCTTCATCTGCACATCACGCAAACTATGCCCCTCTTTTTCGGCAATGCCAAGATCGAGGCGTATCTGTTTATGCGCGATTTCGGCTAACGCTTCGGCAAGCTCAACACCCAGTCCATGCACGAAGAAATACTCCGTAAAATTGCCTGCATCGTAAAGCTCTTTTTCATACACCGAAAATTTTGAACCCGCACTCACGCATGTCAGCGCTAAAACGTCGTGACGATCAGGAGCGATAAAATCACTCAAAGAACGGTACGGATTTCTATTTTGACGTGGAAAATCAAACGTCTTAATGGCGCGCTCTTTGATGGCTTCGATGCTCTCACGATTGATCTCTTTTTCACTAAAGTAACCTTCGCTCTCATCAAAAAGATAGAGATTGTTATCACTGGATCGCGCTGGATAGTAACCATAAATGATAGTTGGCTCAAAAAGTCCTAGTCGTTCAATGTCGGCTTTAATGCGCTCGAACGCTGGCCAAAGTACCTCATCAAGCTGTTTTTGTTTTGCTTCTTTGCTCTGCCCTTTGCCACTGTAACCCCAACGTTGCGCAAAGAGAATTTTGTGGTTGATCCACGAAAATGCCAACTCTTTCACATCGGTTTTTAAAACACGCCTGCCCCAAAAAGGCGGTGTGGGAATGGCGATTTCACGGCTTGGCATTTTAAGCTCATGAAACGGTGGAATTTCTTTGAGCTCTTTCGTGGCACGATTGACACTGTTTTCAAGCACGACACGGCTAAAAGAGGTGTCGTAATTTTTTGTTTCGATGCGCGACATTGCCGTTATACCCTCAAATGCATCTTTGCAGTAATAAATCGGACCATCGTAAATCGGACGACAAAAATCTTCCACGAAGTTATCCGTGAGTGCCGCTCCACCTAAAATGACAGGTATTTTAATGCCCATCTTTTGCATCGCTTCTAGGTTTTCTTTCATCACATTCGTAGACTTCACCAAAAGTCCGCTCATACCAATCGCATCAGCATTGTGTTCTTTGAGCGCTTCTAAAAATTTATCTAAGTCCGCTTTGATGCCGATGTTGATGACTTTAATACCATTATTACTCAAGATGATATCCACAAGGTTTTTACCCACGTCGTGCACATCGCCCTTGACCGTTCCGATAATCAGCGTCGTCGTTGTACTCTTCTGCGTCTTTGGGAGGTAAGGTTGCAGATAATCCACCGCGGCTTTCATCACTTCAGCCGATTGAAGGACAAATGGCAATTGCATCTTTCCACTGCCAAAGAGTTCGCCGACCACTTTCATCGCATCAATTAATATTTCATTGACAATGACTTCCGCGGCTATTTCATCTTTGGCTGTAGGTAGAAGCAGCAACATACGTTCTTTATCTCCATCAATGAGCAGGGTTGAAATTTTCTCTTTCGTATCCATCGCAAGAAACGCTGCATCGCTCTCGTCTTTGTTCTCCACAACCCCTTCAAAATGGTCAATGAATTTAAAGAGCGGATCGCCCTCTTCTCGATGGTTAAAGAGTAAATCTTCGCAGATTTTTTTATCAATGTCACTGATTTTGTGCATTGGAAGTGTATTTTTAACATTGACAATCGCCATGCTCAGACCCGCTTCGACACAGTGGTGCAAGAAGACGGAGTTTAGGTACTCACGGGCGTGTTTGGCTAAACCAAAAGAGATATT